>JALYJG010000144.1 GCA_030775365.1 Pseudomonadota bacterium | reverse complement strand
GGCTTAAGCTATGTGAAAATCGGTCAATCGGCGACGACTCTGTCGGGCGGCGAAGCGCAGCGGGTGAAGCTCGCCAAGGAACTGTCCCGCCGGGCCACCGGCAAGACGATTTATATTCTCGACGAGCCGACGACAGGCCTTCACTTCGAGGATGTGCGCAAATTGCTCGAAGTGCTGCATAGCCTGGTCGACCAGGGTAATACGGTGCTCGTGATCGAACACAACCTCGAAGTTATCAAAACGGCTGATCACATCATCGATATGGGACCTGAAGGTGGCGACGCCGGCGGGCAGATCGTGGCCACGGGAACACCTGAAGAATTGTGCGCCGCCCAACTCGGCTATACGGGCGATTACCTGGCCCCTTATCTCGGCATCAAACCGGCCGCGCGCACGAGGAAAACCGCGTAAATACGGCCTCCGAAGGGGTCAACAAACTCTTTATTGTGTGCTGTGCCGCGGCGGAATAACCTGCTCTCCGGCTCTGCGTATTTCAACTTTTTCGGGTTCTTGACGTGGCTGATAGCGAAACCTCAACGCCGCTTACCGACCAGGGCCTCGCGCGGTTACGCGCCTTGGCCCAGGGGAACGGCTTAGAGCCAGACGCTATCCGACTGACCGCTAGTGAAGAAAAACTCTATACTTTGCAAGGAAGCATGACCCTCGCGCCTAATTGCGAGACGGAAACGAAGAGCTATGCCGAGGCCATCAAGGGAAAAAACTACCAAATGCTGGCCAATTTCGACGCGCTGCACGCCGATGCCGAGCGCCGGAAGAAAGCCTTTGAGAGCCGGCCGGACTGGATCGAAGAGGTTAAAACCGAACTTCACAAAACCCCGGGCGAAGGCTTCGCGCTGGATGGCGCCAAGATTACGCTGCCGCGGCGGGCCGTCACCCTTGCGGCCAGCGAGAATTGTCAGAAATGCCGCGGCCAGAAAATGGTCAGTTGCGACCAGTGCCGCGGCACGGGTGCCGAACAATGCCTTCATTGCCGGGGGCAACGGCAGGAATTCTGCATCACCTGCGGCGGCTCGGGTCATAACCCCCAACACCATGACCAGACCTGCCTGATGTGTCACGGGCAGCGTATGATCCCCTGCCGCCATTGCCGGGCCCAGGGACAGACGGCGTCCCGTATGTGTCAGGGCCGGCGCGGCATACCTTGCGCGACTTGCCGGGGGACAGGACAAACCTCCGAGCAAATCGATATGACCTTCGGTGCAACGACAAGCTTCCATCTCAAGACCGAGGATCTGCCGAGCGGTCTGCGGCGCGGTCTCGACCGCCTTGGTCTTCCCAATCTGACTAAGGGACATGCGGATGTCGACATTGCTGTCCCAAAAGAAGAGGTCGAGGAGGAAATGGAGATCCTCGACGATACCCATAGCGCGCCGCCGGCGCAGAAAGCGCCCGATCCCACGTTGCATTACGTAGCGACGCTGCCTTTTGCCGATTTGAGGGTCGATTTCGGGGGCAAAAAAGCGGCCGTCGGCGTGTTCGGCAAACGCGCCGTGTTTCTCGACGTACCTCCCTTTCTTGACGAATCCCTTCAGCCCTGGCGCGTCAAACTCGCGGGCGCCGCCAAAGGCCGTCTTGCCCTTCATGAAGCTCTCGAGGCCCGGGCGCTACGGGAGGCGGCTGGCCTACATTTGCAGCGCAAAGGCTCGGTCAAGGAGTTCCGTCGGCTCTATCCGGTGGGCCTGTCGGCGGCGGCAGCCGAGGATATTATGCGCGATGCACATAAGGCCCTGAAGCGCTTCACTCTCCGCATGCGCGCCCTCGCCGCCATGGGCGGAGGCATCCTGGCCACAGCACTCTTTGCCGCTAGCTACTTTACGTCTCTACCCCTAGGCCTCGCTGCGCGTTATCCGCTCGGCAAGGAGGTTTTGACTTTTGTTCCGCCGCTTATGGCCGGCGCGCTTTGTTGGACGCTCATGAGCAGCGCGGCCTACCTGGCTCTGCGAAAGAATTTTTCAGATATAAAAATAGCTCGGCGGCAGCACCCCAGCCATACCCATTATGTCATGATGGCCGTGATTGCGCTGCTTTGGCTCGGCACGCTCGCCCTGTCGCCGGCACGACCCGCCTGGCTCGCACCGTTTTCCCGCTTGTTGCACTAGGCGCGCCTATGTTGCTGCATGCGACCTGCATCGCCTTCGAGGGACAAGCGGTGTTGATCGCAGGCCCTCCCGGCTCTGGAAAATCCGATCTGGCGCTTCGGCTGATCGATCAGGGAGCGATACTCGTGGCGGACGACCAGACCTTGCTTCGCGCCGAAGGGGTTAAGGTTTTGGCCTCGGCGCCCGGCGCGATCGAAGGACTGCTCGAGATACGCCATTATGGGCTTATCCGCATGCCGCATGCGCAAGCCCAGCCGGTAGCGCTTTACGTCGAACTGACCCCAAAGGCCCAAGCCCTGGACCGGCTGCCGGCGGCGGAAACCCTTTATCTTCTTGACCGGCCCGTGCAGCAGCTTAGGCTTCCGGCATTCGCTGCCTCAACCCCAGCCAAAATCCGCGCCGCCCTTCTCTATCCTCTGGTCACCGATTCCGCATGACGCCAATAGACCCGACGCTTTTTCCGCCGCGCCGCCGGATTGTGATTCTCACAGGTATGTCCGGCGCCGGCCTATCAACAGCACTTAAAGTGTTCGAAGACCTGGGCTACGAGGCGGTCGACAATCTGCGCCTTACGCTGATTTCGGCGCTCGTTGAGAACAAGGGCGTCGACAAAAACACGGTGCGGCCGCTGGCGATCGCTGCGGATACCCGTAACGCCAACTTCGCCGTCGACGACCTGCTTAACACGGTCAAAAAGCTCGAAGAGAAAACGGACTGCGACGTTAAACTTGTTTTCCTTGAATGTTCCGACGAAGCTCTTGAGCGGCGCTTCACGGAAACCCGCCGGCGGCATCCGCTGGCCATTGATAGGCCCGTCACCGACGGTATTCGCCGCGAACGCGAAATGTTGTGGCGGCTGCGCGATGCGGCCGACCATGTTATCGACACCTCGCTCCTCTCGATCCACGAGCTGCGCCGCTTGATCGCAGGACATTATCGTGTCGACGGTATTGTCGGCCTCACGCTTTTTATTACGTCCTTTTCTTATCGCCACGGTGTGCCGCGCGAAGCCGATCTTGTGTTCGATGTCCGCTTTCTTGCCAACCCGCACTGGGATCTGAAGCTGCGGCCTCTGACGGGGAAAGACCCGGCTGTCCAAAACTATATCCGCAGCGATCCCGATTATGCCGCCTTTATGGAACATATGTCGGGCCTTCTCTTGCCGCTGCTGCCGCGCTACCAGCAGGAAGGTAAAAGTTATCTGACGATCGCTGCTGGCTGCACCGGCGGCCGGCATCGTTCAGTCTTCGTGGCCGAGGAGCTGGCAACCTGTCTCGCAACTCACGACTATATCGTCGGCGTCGGGCATCGTGACCTCGATCGCGCGGCCAACAAGGCGTGAGGCGAGCGATGCCATCGCCTAGGCCACCAACACAAACACCAAGGCTCGGCCGCGCTGTGCTTCTGCTTCTGCTTCTGCTTCTGCTTCTGCTTGCCTCCTCAATTTTTGGATCGCCGGCCGGGGCGGAGGCGCGGCACGAAGGTATAGCCATGCACGGTGCGCCCAAATACGGCGACGGCTTTGCGCATTTCGATTACGTCAATCCGGACGCGCCTAAGGTGGGCACGCTCAGGCTCAGCGCTAACGGCACCTTTGACAGCCTGAACCCCTTCATCGTGCGCGGCCAGCCCGCGGCTTACCTCACTCTGGTTTATGAGAGCCTGATGGCGCGCAGCTGGGACGAGCCCTTTTCGCTTTACGGTCTGCTGGCCGAAAGCGTCGAGGTGGCGGATGACCGCTCGAGCATCATTTTCACGCTACGCCCGGCGGCCCATTGGTCCGATGGTGTGCCGGTTACGGCCGACGACATTCTATTTTCATTCAACCTGCTGCGCAGTAAAGGCCGACCCAATCACCGCACTTATTATAAGAAGGTGATTAGGGCCGAAAAACTTGGGCCACGCAGCGTAAAGTTCACTTTCGCCGCTGGGGCGACCGGCGCTGTTGATCGGGAAATGCCCTTGATCATGGGTCTCATGCCGATCCTGCCCGAGCATGACTGGACGCATCGCGATTTCGACCGCACGACTTGGCAAATCCCCGTCGGCAGCGGCCCTTATAAGATCGAAAAAGTAGACCCAGGACGGTCGATCACTTACAGCCGCGACAAAAATTATTGGGGCGGCGACGTGCCGGCGCAAATAGGGCTCAACAATTTCGACACGGTACATATCGATTATTATCGCGACGAAGGCATCAGCCTCGAAGCCTTCAAGGCCGGGCAATACGATCTGCGGCGCGAATCCAACCCCAACCGCTGGGCGACGGCTTACGATTTCCCGGCCGCGCGCGATGGACGGGTCAGACGCGAGCGGCTCGAGCATCACCGGCCGGAACCGATCGAAGGCTTTGTGTTCAACACAAGGCGGCCGCCGTTCAGCGATGCCGCCTTGCGTAGCGCCCTCGAATACAGTTTCGATGCCGGCTGGATCAACCAGAACCTGTTCCACGGCCAATATCACCGCAGCGATAGTTTCTTTCCGAACTCCGAGCTGGCAGCCCCGACGCTGCCCGAAGGGCGGGAGCTCGAGATTCTTGGAGCCTATCGCGAGCAACTGCCGCCGGAAATCTTCACGGCGGCCGTAACGCCGCCATCGACCGACGGCAGCGAGGCGGCTTTAAGGGACAATCTTCTGCGCGCGACCGACATTCTGCAAAAGGCAGGCTATGTGTGGCGCGACGGCAAACTGTACGGGATGGGCGACACGCAGATCGCGTTTGAGATCCTTCTGAATGATCCTTTGCAGGAGAAAGTGGCACTGACCTGGACCCGGGCTCTGGCGCGTCTCGGCATTGCCGCACGCGTGCATACGGTCGACAGCTCTCAATATCAAGCCCGCCTCGCCAATTCGGATTTCGATGTGACTGTGAATAAATGGATCAACACCCTGTCGCCAGGAAACGAGCAGAGTATCTATTGGAGCAGCGAGGCCGCGAACCAGCCCGGTAGCCGAAACTACGCCGGCGTCCGGGATCCCGTCGTCGATGCCTTAGCCAGCGCCATTCCGGCCTCGACGACCCGCGAGGAACTTGTCGCCACGACGCATGCGCTGGACCGGGTGCTGATGGCAGGCCATTACGTGATCCCATTTTACTATCTGGGTGCGGACAATTTTGTGTATTGGGCCGCGCATTTGCACCACCCCATGCCCCCGCCGCTATGCGGCTCGGTGCAGGAAAGCTGGTGGTTGGATCCTGAGGGTCGGTAGGGGCGCGGCGTGATGCAATCGCTTTTCGATCTTTCTCTTAATCTAATGAGCGCCTACAGTCAGATCGCCTGTCTCTGCGGAGCCTTGTTGTGTCTGGCGCTTGGGGGGTTGGCGCTCGGTAATGGCCTTTACTGGCGCCTCTATGCCGACCGCGTCGCGGGCCGCATCGTTGGTGCGCGGCAGAAC
>JALYJG010000143.1 GCA_030775365.1 Pseudomonadota bacterium | reverse complement strand
GCGTCAATGAGGGCAAGGGATTCCCGCTCGGTCGCCCCCTTTACAGTCGCAAGGTCAAATGCCTTTCGGGCCACGTCAACACGATCGACCGGTGTTCCGCGGCTGGCAATGAGCTTTAGCGTGTCCGCCATCGCTACATCCTCGAGTTTGGATTTGTCCTCGCATGCCCGCACATTCTCTAGAAGCCGGAGCGCAGGGGTGGGGAGCTGCTCTTTTGCGGCCGTCCACGCGTTAACAGCTGTGGCACGCGCCTGCGGGGTTTTTGCAGCGTAGACCGCTTTCCGCAGGTGCTTCAAATCGTAGTTTTCGAGTGCGGCTACAGCAGCCGGCAACCTTTTGTCCATTGAATGGCTCCTCGTTTATAACTTCTGCCTGGCAATATTGGCGCATGTTACATGAAGATTTTACTTTTAAATACTTTCATAATGGCCTGTTTCTTAACCAATTTGTGCCTGAAACAGCGTCCCAAATCCTTCATGTGTAAGCATTTCGGCGAGAATGGCCCAAGGGCGATGGCCGTCAATAATGGCAACACCGCCGACCCCCTGTTTTACCACCCACAAGGCGCTTTCGACCTTCGGAACCATCCCCCCCGTAATGACGCCCTCAGCAATTAATTGATCCGCCGTGGTCTGATCGATGGCCGTAATCCGCTCGCGTTTCTTATCATAGACGCCCATGACGTTGGTGACCAACATGAGACGCTTTGCCTTCAACGCTATGGCGACAGCCATTGCGTAATCATCGCCGTTGATGTTGTAAGCCGTCTGGCCGTCGGCGCCGATGCCGACGGAATGCAAAACCACTATTTTCGCACTGTCCAAGGCGCGGGATATGTCTTTCGTAAAGACGCTCTTTGGCTTGCCGCTGCGGTTGCCGTCGTTGCCGGGATCGAGCGGCTCGGCAACGACGAAGTATCCCTTGTAACCAGCAGCCGTCAGGATTTTCTCTTTGCTGCAGCCTTCGTCGATGAGAGCCTGGCCGACTTTGCGGTTCATCTCGTTCATGACCTTGTGCACGACCCGCATGGCGGCAGGGGAGGTGATGCGCCGCCCGTCCGAGCCCTTCGCAATCTCAATTTTCTTTTGGCGCAACGCATCGTCAATCTGTGGCCCGCCTCCATGGACGAGAACCACGCGCACGCCATTCTGGCGCAGGAACTTCACCTGGCGCGCGATTTTCTTCAGAAACAACTCGTCATCGGCGATCGAGTTGCCACCGATTTTCACGACGACTGTGCGATGGCGGTAAGCGTCGAGCTCGTTCATGAGTTCGGCGATCTGTTCGAGGGTGGGGTCGCGTTTCATCATGCGTCGATCAATTTTAAGAAGTAGCGGCTCACCCGGTTCTATCAATCAAACCGGACAGCGCAAGGAAAACTTGATTGACCCCGAGCCCGGCTAACGGCTGACCCTGAAGCCAGCGCGTGCGGGGGCCCCGGGGTGCGGACCATTGCGGGCTGACTTTATCCGACATCAGAGCCAGTACGGCGGCGCCGGCCGCGGCGGCGAGATGCGTAGGCCGGTGTCATTGCCGATGACGGCGACGGCGCGCCGCGCCAGGGCGGCGACTTGCGGCAGGGTCGTCTTGTTGGAGAAATCCAGCACATAGGGTGCCGTTTCACGGATCGCTTCGATGGCCTCGCCATCCGCTCCAGTTCCTAGGGCAATGGTGTCGATGCCTTTTTTGCGGAGCCCGTTAGCGAGGCCGGCGTAGAATTTTGCCGGCCAGCGCTTATAGTCCCGGCCGGGGGCGCAGCCTGGTATCAGAAGGGCGTAGCGTTTGGACAGGGGGAAGCCGGTCAACGGCGCGTCGAGCCAGGCGAGGCTTGGAGGCGCCGCGGGCGGAACATGCGCCCGCCGCAACTGCGCGGAGAGAAACTCGGTAAAGTGCATGCCTTCCTGGGGGGGCCAAAGGCGGGGATGGGAGCAGCGCGGCGCGGCACCGGACCAATCCGGTCCCCAAGGACCGCCGATTAGACCAAAGAGAGCGCTCTGCCGAAACTTGCCTTGGAGGTCGTAAACCTGGCGGGGGCCGAAATCCCGGACGCGTTTGGCGAGATCATACCAGCGGTCAAGGCGCCAGGCTGGCGCGCGCTCATCCGTCATCACAACGTCGAACCATGGCATTAGGCTTGCAAATCCTGCAAAGGCCGGCATCGTCAGAAGGGCTATTTCGGCGCCAGGATGAGCCAAGCGGATTTCGTGGAAGGCCTGAAAGCATAAGACCAGATCGCCGAGAGCGCCGAGACGGATGACGAGAATGCGCTCGGACGCGTTCATGGCTCTTTGGCGTAGAGCAACTCGCTATAAACGGCCAAAGTGTCGGCGACCATTTTACGCGTGTCGTAATGCTCGCGGACCGTGCGCAGAGCTTCGCTTCTCATCCGATCACGTTGCTCCTCGGTCTGATGAAGCGCCTGCAGAATTGCATCCGCTAGTTTGGTGGGGTCGTTAGGGTGAACGAGCCATCCTGTCTCGCCGTTGCGTACCGTCTCCCTGTAACCCCCGAGATCGGTCGCGATGACCGGCACGCCCATGGCCATGGCTTCGACAGGTACCCGCCCAAAACCTTCCGGGACCAGTGAGGGAGCAACGACGAGCGAGGCGAGGCTGTAGGCGGCCGGCATATCGTCGCAGTGGGTAAAAATCTTTACGCGTCCCACGAGGCCATGGGATTCCACGAGGGCTTCAAGTTCATGGCGATAATCCGCCCGCCCCTGGTCGTCGCCGAGAATGACGACGGTAAAACGCGGCTCGACCTCTTTGAGCAGGCCTATAGCTTCAATAAGCGTCTTCTGGCCCTTGATACGGCTGAGGCGCGATGGGCACAGGATTATTTTTTCCTCCACGCCCAACCCCCAGGCGGTCCGCAAAGCCTCGCGCTTGCTCTCTGCGACGGCGACAGGCGAGAAGATGGCGAGATTGATGCCGCGCGGTACCGTGCGAACTGTCTTGTCGACACCATAGGTATTGCGAATATGCCGCGCGATAAAATCCGAGATCGCGATAACTCGATCGCTCCTGACCATCACGCCGTTGTAAAAGGTCTTCAGCAAGCTCGTGGCCTTATAGGCCGCGTGATAGGTCGTTACAAAGGCGCAAGGGGTCAATCGGGTCGCCAGATAAGTGCTCCAGGCGGGGGCGCGACTTCTGGCATGCACAAGATCGACGTCCTGCGCACTGATAAAATTGGATAGCCATCGGGCGTTGGCTAGCATGACGGCTGGGTTTTTGCTGTTGACAGGCAAGAGGATGTGCTGACCGCCATTCGCCTCAATCTCGGCGACCCTGGGGCCGCCCGCAGAGACGACAAAGGCGCGGAACCCCGCCGCCTTGATGCCGGCGGTCACATCCACACAGGCCTGTTCCGCCCCGCCCGCGCCAAGCGAAGGAATGACTTGCAAAATCGTCTTCATGCGTTCGTCGACTCCTTTTTCGTCGTCACTGCGGCCAGCACCGTTTCGGCCGCGCGCTCGGACGGCACAAATTGATCCCGGCCGAGCCATGAGGCGACGTCGCCGAGCCCTGTGATCTGCGCCTGCCGCGCCGCGTCGTCGGTTAAAAGTTCCTGGACAGCCTCCGCGAGACTTCCCGGGGTACATTTGTGCTGCAATAATTCCGGCACGACCATTCTATTATGCATGATGTTCACAAGGTTGGCGAAGCTACCCTTGATAAAGGGCCCATAGAGAAGCGCAGTCAGATCGCTGACTTTGTAAGTCGTAATGGAGGGCAGACCGGCCATGGCCAGTTCGATCGCAACCGTGCCTGAACATGCAAGTGCCGCGCGCGACGCCGCGAAAGCATCGTATTTATCCATATCCCCTTCGACGACCGTTACCGGGCAGGGCCAAGAACGAGTTTGTTCACGTAAGGCGCTCGCCAGGGAGGTGATCGCCGGAATGGCTATATGGAGAGAGGGGTTTTGTTGGTTGAGAAGACGCACAGTCTCCGCAAATATCGGCATCAGCCGCTCAACCTCACTTTTGCGGCTGCCCGGCAATATGCTCACAATCGTCGCCCCCGCGGCCATGCCGTGGCTCGTGCGAAATCTCTGCCCATCGCCTTGACCGGCGCCGCTTTCGACGATGGGGTGGCCCACAAATGTGCAGGCGAGGCCTTCGCGGGTAAAGTAAGGCGGCTCAAAAGGTAACAACGCGAGCAAATGATCAAGAAAACCTGCTATCTTTTTGGCTCGCCCTTTGCGCCAGACCCAGACAGTCGGTGCCACGTAGTGGATCAGGGGAATACCCTCGCCCTTGAGCCGACGAGCGACCCGGAAGCAAAAATCCGGCGCATCGATTGTAATCAGCGCGGACGGGCGTGTACGTTTGATCTCGGCCACAGTCTGGTCAATGCGGCGCATGAGGTGCGGTACATGCCGTAGCAACTCAAATAAGCCGAAATGTGCCAGTTCCGCTTGCGGAAAGAAAAGCTCGATGCCTTCAGCCTGCATACGGGGCCCGCCGATGCCACTGAACCGGGCCTGTCCGCCTGTAAGGTTCTTGAGTGCCTGCATGAGCCGCGCACCGAGAAGATCGCCTGACGCCTCACCGGCGACGAGAAAAAAAAGGGGCGCGGCATTCATTGGCTTACGCCTTTGGCGGGACTTTATTCCCGACGATAAAAATGGCGGCCTCGTCGGCCATGGCGATCGTGCGTTCTCGCTCGATCAAAAGGCTGCGACCCGCTTCAAGCATCAGGCCGCGCAATCCCGCAACAGCCATGGCGGCAATGGTCGCCGGGCCGGCGGTGGGCAAGTCATAACGATTGTCCTGTTGGGGTTTGGCAATTTTTATGAGAACGCCACCAGGCCCCTCGCGGCGGAGCTGCGCGCTGCGCTTTATGAGATCGTCCGTGCCCTCGATGGCCTCGACCCCAAGAACGATGCCTTGCTGGACGATGACGGACTGCCCGACGTCGAGATGGCCAAGGGCTGTAGCGACTTGGATGCCGCGTTCGATGTCGAGGCCGGCGTCCGCGTCTGGCGCAAGACGTCCCAGGCGACCTTCGGGCGTCAAAAGATCGGCGAAAACCTCCTGCGCGCCGATGATCCGCACATCCGCTTCCTCTTCAATGGCCTTGCCGATCCCGGCGAGCAGAGTGTTGTCCCCCACCATATTGATGCCGATTTTCGTAACGACCTTGAGAGCAAGCCAATCCGGTTTCAACTCAAGAAGGGAGGGCCGCCGCACCCGGCCGATCATGACCAGCTCCTTAATGTCCTGCTCATGAACCAGAGATTTGAGGCGGGTGCCGGCCCCGAGAGGCAGCCAGACGTGCGGCAGACCTTCGCCCAAATGCTGATCCGCCTGACCTTCAAGGCAAATCACGAAAAAATCGCGGCCGAGCTTTTGGCAGGCACGCACCAGGTCATGCGGCGCCGAGCCCCCGCCGGCTATGATGCCGAGTTTAGGCCCAGACCCATGGACCGGCGCGTTCATGCAGCACCTTTATGGTCCTCGTCGTTCCGTGGCTGGCACAACGCGCGGCTGGAGCGCGAACGAATAAATTCCACGACGCTGCCGATATGTTCCTGCTCCTTGTAGAGC
>JALYJG010000142.1 GCA_030775365.1 Pseudomonadota bacterium | reverse complement strand
CTTTCCCTATCCCGAGACCGACGATCAGGCCAGGGCCATCGAGATGGTGTTCGGCGATCTCGCCAGCGGCAAGCCCATGGACAGGCTCGTATGCGGCGATGTGGGCTTTGGCAAGACGGAAGTCGCCCTTCGTGCGGCCTTTGCGGCCGTCGAGGCGGGACTGCAGGTCGCCGTCGTCGTGCCCACGACCTTGCTCGCCCGACAGCATTTCAACAATTTCACCCAGCGCTTCGCGGGCTTTCCGATCAAGGTCGTGCAGCTGTCGCGCATGGTCTCTCTCGCTGAGGCCAAAGCGGCGAAGGAGGATCTGAGAACGGGCAAGGCGCAAATCGTCGTCGGCACACATGCGCTGCTGGGATCGGATGTGGGTTTCAGCCATCTCGGTCTTTTGATTATCGACGAGGAACAACATTTCGGCGTCAAGCAAAAGGAGCGAATGAAGGAAATGCGCGCCGAGGTGCATGTGCTGACACTCACGGCCACGCCAATCCCGCGCACGCTGCAGCTCGCTCTCGCCGGCGTGCGGGAATTGAGCCTGATTGCCACCCCGCCGCTTGACCGCCTGGCCGTCCGCACCTTCGTTTTGCCTTACGATCCCATGGTGATACGCGATGCGCTCATGCGCGAACATTACCGCGGCGGCCAGAGCTTTTATGTCTGCCCGCGCATCGAAGACCTGACAAGTGTCGCGGCCGAGTTGCGAGAACTCGTGCCCGAGGCGAAGATCGTCACGGCCCACGGCCGCATGACGCCTGCCCAGCTCGACGACATTATGACCGCCTTCGACAGCAAGCAGTACGACATACTTCTGGCCACGAACATCGTTGAGTCCGGCCTTGATATCCCCAACGCCAACACGATCGTTCTGCACCGCGCCGATATGTTCGGCCTGGCGCAGCTCTACCAGTTGCGCGGCCGGGTGGGCCGCGCCAAGCTCAGGGGCTATGCCTATCTGACCTATGCGCCCGGCATCAACCTGTCTGAGACAGCGCAGCAAAGGCTAGAGGTCATCCAGACGCTCGATCAATTGGGTGCCGGGTTTCAGCTCGCCAGTCACGATATGGATATCCGGGGCGCCGGGAATCTCCTCGGCGAGGAGCAATCGGGGCATATACGTGAGGTCGGGGTCGAGCTTTACCAGCAGATGCTCGAGGACGCTGTCGCTGTCGCGCGCGCGGGCGCCGCTAGCGGCGGGGCCGAAGATCGCTGGACGCCGCAGATCAACCTCGGCATGTCCGTGCTGATACCTGAAAGCTTTGTGACCGATCTCAACGTCCGGCTCGGTCTTTACCGGCGCCTGGCCGATGTGATGGACGATGAAAGCATCGACAGTATTGCGGCCGAGATGATCGACCGGTTCGGCCCCCTGCCGCCCGAGGTCGAAAACCTTCTCGAGACTGTCGCCGTCAAGCAGCTTTGCCGCCGGGCCGGCATTGACAAGCTTGATGTTGGCCCGAAAGGCGCTGTGGTCTCGTTCCATAGGGACAAATTCGCGCGGCCCGAGCGCCTGATCCAGTGGATCACCCATCAGGGCGGAACGGTTAAGGTGAGGCCCGATCACAAGCTCGTTATGATGCGTGCGTGGGATGATCTAGCGCAGCGCCTGGCCGGCCTCAAAAAATCGCTCACCGAACTTGCAGCGATGTCAGCCTAAGGCTTGGCAGCCGCCGCCTGCTTGAGGCTTAAGGGCGATCTCCATGAAGGCATGGGCGTGGCCTTTTCATTCTGCCGCCGCCAGCGCTCTTCCATCTCATCCTGCATCTCGAGGCGCTGGGTCACGGGCGCACAGGCTCGAGGAAACTGAAGTATGACGCCATCGCCATCGGCGCCGGCAAACATGATGAGCGGCGTTCCCCGCTCGATAAGTTCGGCAAGGCCCCATGTGCAGGCCTCCCGTTGTTCGTGGAGCAGCCTGCGCTCCACAGCGCCCCGATCTTTCCCGCGCGGCTGGCTGTTGGCACAAACAAGATGTTGCCCTTCATTTAAGTCTTTGCGCAGTTCAGCCGTGAAATTCGCGGCTTGGCCAAAGCCAACGGCTTTTCGGATATAGCTCTGCGCCTCAGCACCACGACCGCTGGCGGTGGCTTCACCGGCCATGACGATCAGGCGTTGCTGCTCGAAAGCAATGGCTTGCGCCCCGCTTAAAAGCGTGCTGCTGACTTTTTCGAGAGTACCGGGATCCATTTCCCATGTGCAGTCCGAAGGCGCAGGCGCAGGGGAAGGGTCACGATGCCCCTTGTCTTTGGCCCCGGCCGCAGCCGGAGCCTCGCCACGATGCCGGGCGGCGTCCGGAGCGGGATCTTTTGTTGGGGCCTGTGGAACTGCCCGCATGGACGCCGTCAGCATAAGTCCTGCGGCTAAAGCAACTTCGGTTAAAATCCGGCTCATATTACGTCCTTCAAAGCGATAAGCGCTTTTCTATACACGACCTTTTTATCGCTTTTGCGCGCGATTGCCAAGGCGTGCTCCCGTCAGTTATGGCAGCCCCGATCTCTGAGAAAGCTCAGGCCGCCTTAGGCAGGAGCCAGTCCTCGAGATCGGCCTTAGCCCTTTGGGTATAAGCGAGCTTTCGGCCCCGGCCCCCATCTTTACCCTTTTTCATGATTATTGGAGGGAAAAGGCCGAAGTTGACATTCATCGGCTGGAAGGTGTCCTCGGATGCGTTGCCCGTAATATGGGCGAGAAGCGCCCCCAAGGCCGTGGTGCGCGGCGGCGTCAGGATAGCTGCGCCCATGCGTTCGGCAGCGGCAAAGCGGCCGGCCAGCAAACCGATAGCCGCCGATTCCACATAGCCTTCGACGCCAGTGATCTGGCCCGCAAAGCGTAGGCCCGGGCGCGCCTTGAGGCGCAGGACAGGATCGAGTAGGCGCGGACTATTGATAAAGGTATTGCGGTGCAAGCCCCCAAGCCGCGCGAATTCGGCATTCTCGAGGCCCGGTATCATGCGCAACACGCGCGTCTGCTCGGCGTATTTCAACTTTGTCTGAAACCCCACCATATTATAGAGCGTGCCAAGGGCGTTATCCTGGCGCAGCTGAATAACGGCGTAGGCCCGGCCGCCGCTATGGGGATCGGTCAGGCCGACGGGTTTCATTGGACCGAAGCGCAAGGTGTCAACGCCGCGTTCGGCCATCACTTCGATCGGAAGACAGCCCTCGAAATAGGGGGTGTTCTTTTCCCATTCCTTGAAATCAGTTTTCGGGGACGCGATCAATTCAGCAATGAAGCGCTCATACTGCTCCTTGTTCATAGGGCAGTTGATGTAATCGGCGCCTGTGCCGCCAGGACCTACCTTGTCGTAGCGCGATTGCATCCAGGCTTTGCTCATATCGATGCTCTCTTTGTAGACGATGGGCGCTATGGCATCGAAGAAAGCCAACGCATCCAGCCCCGTCAAAACGCGAATGGATTCCGCCAGCGAAGGCGAGGTCAAGGGACCTGTGGCGATAATCACTTGATCCCAATCAGAAGCCGCATCCGGCAGCGCCGTCACTTCGCTGCGCTCAAAGGTGACTAGCGGATGATCTTGCAAAACTTTCGTCACGGCATCGGCAAAGCCCTGCCTGTCCACGGCCAGCGCTCCGCCCGCCGGAACCTGATGCGCATCGGCCGCGCGCATGATGAGCGAGCCCATGCGCCGCATTTCGGCATGCAGCAGGCCGACGGCATTGGCTTCGCTGTCATCGGAGCGAAACGAATTCGAGCAGACAAGCTCGGCGCATTGTCCTGTCTGATGCGCTTCGGTCGCGCGCATGGGGCGCATCTCGTGCAAGACGACCTGCACGCCCGCCTCGGCCAATTGCCATGCCGCTTCCGAGCCGGCCAGGCCGGCGCCGATGACGTGAACGGGTTTTTTAACCATAGGATAAAGACCTTCCTTTTTTGCTGCGCCTAAGCTATACACATTCGCCATCCTGTGGAACCCCGAGGGGATAGACGTTCGATGGCCCAATTCCGTGAAGCTCTGACATTCGACGACGTCCTGCTGGTCCCGGCGGCCTCGTCTGTTCTGCCTGCGGAGGTCTCGACGGCAACCCGCGTCACCCGCTCCATCCAACTCGGCATACCGCTGCTTTCGGCCGCCATGGACACGGTGACGGAGAGCGCTTTGGCGATAGCGCTCGCCCAAACAGGGGGCCTTGGCGTCATCCACCGCAATATGTCCCTGACCGATCAGGCCGAGGAAGTCCGAAAGGTCAAGCGTTACGAATCCGGCATGGTCGTCAATCCCATAACCATTCCGCCCGACGCGCCGCTCGCCAGTGCCCTGCGGCTGATGGCCGATTACAGAATTTCCGGCATCCCCGTTGTCGAGAAGCCCTCCGGCAAGCTCGCCGGCATCCTGACCAATCGCGACGTGCGTTTTGCCAGCAACATGCACCAGCCGGTAGCCGAGCTCATGACCCGCGACAATCTCGTTACGGTACGCGAGGGCGTGGACCGGATCGAGGCCAAGCGCCTTTTGCACAAGCATCGCATTGAGAAGCTTTTGGTCGTGGACGATGCCTATCGGTGCATCGGGCTCATCACGGTCAAAGACATCGAGAAAGCGCAGCTCTACCCAGATGCCTGCAAGGATGACAAAGGGCGCCTGCGCGCGGCAGCGGCCGTCGGCACAGGGGCGGACGGCATCGCTCGCGCCGAAGCACTTATGGAAGCGGGCGTCGACCTTATCGTTATCGACACGGCGCACGGTCATTCCGCCCGCGTGCTCGACCAAGTGCGCGACGTGCGCAAGCGCACGAATGGCACCCAGATTATGGCCGGCAATATAGCTACGGCGGATGCCGCCAAGGCTTTGATCGATGCGGGCGCGGACGCCGTGAAGGTTGGCATTGGCCCCGGCTCGATCTGCACGACGCGCATCGTAGCCGGCGTTGGGGTTCCGCAATTGACGGCCATTATGGATGTGGCGGAAGTCTGCCGCAAACAAGACACCCCGGTCATTGCGGATGGTGGTATTCGCTATTCCGGAGAAATCGCCAAGGCTATCGGCGTCGGCGCGGATGCCGTTATGGTCGGATCGCTGCTGGCGGGCACCGACGAAGCGCCCGGAGAGGTCGTCATGTTCCAGGGGCGCTCTTATAAAAATTACCGTGGCATGGGCAGCATGGGGGCCATGGCCGGAGGTTCGGCCGATCGTTATTTTCAAAAGGCGGATGGGGACCCCAACAAGCTCGTACCCGAAGGCATCGAAGGTCGGGTGGCCTATAAGGGTCCCTCGGCCCGCATCGTCCATCAGTTGATCGGAGGCTTACGGGCCTCGATGGGCTATACGGGATCGGCTACGATTCACGATTTGCAGACCAAGGCTCAGTTCGTCCGCATAACGGGCGCCGGTCTTCGCGAGAGCCACGTCCATGATGTGCAGATCACCGCCGAAGCTCCGAATTACTGGAGCGAAGGGTGAACTCGCGAGGGATTGCGCACCCGTTTGATTGACGCTGCGCCGTCGCCAAAAGGGATGTTCTTGCGTTCTTGTGAGTCCCCCGCCCCGCGTGATCGCGACGCTTTGCGTAGGGTTGAAACGGAAATGCGAGCTGTTTAATTTCGCGGCATTGTGAGAGTGACAAAAACTCATCTGCTATTTTTGAGGATTTTGGTGGACGCATATGTCGTCCTTGCC
>JALYJG010000141.1 GCA_030775365.1 Pseudomonadota bacterium | reverse complement strand
CATCGACGGCGTTAACCAAACTGTGCAAGGGGCTTTTTAGTTAGAGGATCGTGTGGCACCGAAAGACAAAGCTGCATCCCACCGCCAAGAATCCTTTTGCTTTCACCCTTTTTTCCCTTATGTTGGCGTCATATTGCACACAGCGCTATACGGAGAAGAAAATGAAAGAGCCTTTTACCGATGCCAATGACGAAATTACTTTTCGCATTAAAAACAAGCAGATCGTTGACGGACTCGGCAACGCCGCTGTGGCGGCAATCACCTCTTCCGGCACAAGATATCTTCTTACGGAAAACGAACCGGCGGTTGCCGGTGAACCGTCGATCACGCCAATCTCCTTTGCGGCCCGCAACCTGAGGTCTGATCACAGAGGGCTGGGCATTGTGGGGCCGGTTTACAATCGGCCTGGCTTTGACAAGGGTGAGGACTGCACCACATCGGCCATTGTTGGCTTTGAATACGGCAACGGCGCGAAAGTTGTAATTACACGCGCAAGTTTGTCAGAGCGAACGGTTTCCGGCAAGGTCGCACAGCCACGTCTCACGCCATAAGCTTGACCTGATAAAAGTCTAGGTCCCCCGCCTGACGTGAAGGCATGAAAACGCTGACAATCAATGCGCCTTTTTCTCGGCGCGCTCAGCGACCTCCAAAAGCTGACCGTCGCAGGAGGCGGTTATGCGGCGATACTCGCTTGGGCTGTCCACCGCACCTTGCCGGCGCTGGTTTTCGCGGATCATATCCTCGCCCACATCATCCAATATGGCTTGGGTTTTTTGCCGCACGACACCAACGGCCTCACCAAGTTTTTCCTGCCGAAATGTATTGTTAAGTTTGAGGTACTCATTAAGCCTCTCCTCAATCACGGGTACGAAGTCTTTGAGAATCTGCTTATTCACGGCAATGTGCTTGCGCTCATGCTCCATGATTTCGTTAAAGCCGCAACTTCCCTCAGGGATCTCCTTGGCAATATAAATAACGACCTCTTGATAGCCGATGCTCACCTCGGCATGAAGAATATGCGCGCAATGGGTGCCGTCCTGAAAGGAAATGGCTTCGACCGGCAGACGCAATTCGAGCATTGGGTGATAATGCGTGACCCCGAGCGAGATGTTTTCACGAATGCTGTGCCTCGAATCGCTCAGGATTTTTTGAATCGCGCTGATATCGGCCGTCCGATCAATTTTCGGCTCTTCGAATACCTCTGTGATGTGAACAGGCACATCCTTGGCAACACGGCAGCCATGGTCCTCTTCGGCCTCTGCCAGGCGAGGCTGCATCGCTATGAGGAAACCGAGGGCGCAAAAAAAGCGCCAGGCCGGAACTCTCAGGCTTTTTTGAATTTGTACAGCCATTCCAAAGCCTCTCTTGGCGTCATGTCGTCGGGATCCAGCGAAGCCAGCAAAAGGTCCCGCTCGCTGATGGGCGCGGCCGACGGCGCCGTGGCACTATAGGCCGCAAGATTGTGGCCAAATTTTGCGGACCCGTCAGTGGCGGCGCGCGCTTCAAGCGATCTCAGCACCTCTTCCGCCCTGCGAATAACAGCTTCCGGAAGCCCGGCCATGCTGGCGACATGAATGCCATAGGAGCGGTCCGCCGAGCCTTCACCAACCTCATGGAGGAAAATGATGTCCCCGTTCCATTCGCGAATACGCATCTGATAGCATCGCAGGGCCGAGAGCTTGCCGGCGAGCGCTGTGAGTTCATGATAATGGGTGGCAAAAAGCGCGCGGCAGCGATTGACTTCGTGCAAATGCTCAACCACAGCCCAGGCGATTGAGAGCCCGTCATAGGTGGAAGTACCGCGGCCGATTTCGTCGAGAATTACAAGCGCCCGATCGCCGGACTGGTTCAGGATGGTTGCTGTCTCCACCATCTCTACCATAAAAGTTGAGCGGCCCCGCGCCAGATCGTCGGACGCGCCGACACGGCTGAAGAGGCGGTCAACCATGCCGATATGCGCGGAAGTGGCGGGTACAAAACTCCCCATCTGCGCTAAAATGACCAGCAGAGCATTCTGCCGAAGGAAAGTCGATTTGCCGGCCATATTAGGTCCCGTCAGCAACCATAGGCGCTGCTCGGGCGCGAGATCGCAATCATTGGGCACGAAAGGCTGCCCGCTCGATGCGCTCTTTAGCGCCTGCTCGACGACCGGATGCCGCGCCTCCCTCAAATTGAATGCATAGGAATCGTCGACGATGGGGCGTACGTAATTTTGCTCGGCCGCAAGCGCGGCGAGCGCGGCCACAACATCAAGGGCCGCCATATATTCAGCTGTCTGGCGCAGCTCAGTCAGGCGTCGCAACACCTCGGCCGACAGATCGGCGAAGAGCTTGAGCTCCATCGCCAGAGCCTTATCGGCCGCTTCCGTGATCCGCCGCTCGAGCTCCCCTAGCTCGACGGTCGTGAAGCGCGCGGCTGTCGCCAGGCTCTGGCGATGAATAAACATCTCTTTCTGGGCCATGAGCCTGTCGGCCTGCACCGACGTGACTTCGATGTAATAACCGATAATCTGGTTGTGCCGGATCTTGAGGCCGGCAAGACCGGTGGATGAGCTATATTTTTGCTGCAGTTCGGCAATCTTTTGACGGCTGTCGTCCCTTAGGCTCACAAGTTCATCGAGCGGCGCGGCGTAACCGCGCGCGATGAAATTTCCGTCGCGCGCCAGATAAGGAAGATCCTCCGCCAGCGCGCGCGTGAGCCGATCAATCAGCGCCGCATGCTCGCCAAGCCCTTCAGCCTGCTGTCTCAAGGACAGCGGCATGCCGGATTCTTGCTGCAAAAGCCTCTGCAGGGCCCCGGCGCGACGTGTCGCCTCCCGCACAGCCGCGAGATCGCGCGGCCCCCCACGTCCCAAAGCGAGCC
This sequence comes from Pseudomonadota bacterium, assembly GCA_030775365.1. Taxonomy (GTDB): domain Bacteria; phylum Pseudomonadota; class Alphaproteobacteria; order UBA9219; family UBA9219; genus JALYJG01. Next base: position 2,865 of record JALYJG010000141.1, on the reverse strand, counting down.
TGGCCAAAGCACGCTCAAGATCCGGCGTTTCACGCAGCACGCCACGCAGTCCCTCCCGCAAACCCGCTTTTCCTACCATAAACGCGACGGCCTCGAGCCTTTCTTGGATCGCTTCGATATCGGTCAAGGGCGCCATAAGACGCGCCGTCAAAAGACGGGCGCCCGCACCCGTCATGGTCCGGTCGATCGTAGCCAAAAGACTGCCGCGCCGTTCACCGCCCAAAGTCCTCGTCAATTCGAGGTTGCGGCGCGTCGCGGGATCGATAACGACCGATTGCGCCGCACCCGATTGCTGCGGCCGCGACAAATATTTCAAGTCGCTTTTTTGGGTCAGCTCAATGTAATCAAGGAGGGCGCCGAGCGCTGCTATTTCGGCCCGGCAAAAATCTCCGAAGCCTGCGAGTTCGGCAACCCCGTAAAGCGTTTGCACGCGCAGGCGAGCATTATCGCTGTCGAAACGGCTATTGGGCTGCGGCACAAGCTCGTCGCGCCAGGGCAATAAGACCTCAAACAATTCCGGCTTCTCGACCAGTCGCTGCGGTATAAGAATTTCCGTTGCCTCAAGCCGAGCAAGCGCGCCGCTGAGCTCAGAGAGGGAAAGCCTTTGCGTCCAGGGCTGGCCTGAAGACAGATCGATCCAGCTCAGCCCAATCTCGTCACCGACCGACGCCAGACAGACCAGGTGGTTCGCCGCCCGCGCCTCGAGAAGTCCATCTTCTGTGACAGTGCCCGGTGTAATGATGCGCACGACTTCACGTGTCACGATGGATTTTGGCCCGCGCTTTTTAGCCGTCGAGGGGTCCTCGGTCTGTTCGCAGAGAGCGACGCGGAAACCTTGCCGGATAAGCTTGGCCAGGTGAACTTCATAGGAATGCGCCGGCACGCCGCACATGGGTACGTCCCGACCTTGCATCTGCCCGCGCCGCGTCAGCGCGATGTCGAGGGCTTTGGCTGCCTTGACCGCGTCCTCGAAAAACAATTCATAAAAATCGCCGAGCCGAAAAAACAGCAAGCAGTCCTTATGCTGCGCCTTCAAGGCCAGGTATTGCGCCATGACGGGCGTGGCCGTCTCTTGCGGCAGCGGCAGGTCGGGGAAAAGGGTCTTCGCCTGGGCAGATCCGGCCATTGGTGATTCCTATTTTAGCGTTTTTCGTTGATAACAAGTCCCGGCGCGCAAGGCGAGACATACGCTCGGCATGCGCATTAGGCACCGGTACGGAAGTAATTTACGGAAATAATTGCCCCCGCGTTTCGGCGAGCGCGGCCGCCCTTCCAAAAATCCCTTTTTAAATCAAGGAACTAATCGTTGGCACGAAGCTTGCTCCATTCAACTTGCTCCGGGTCTTACGGAGTTCAGGCGCCCCCCTGCCAATCACGGCGCGCCTATAACACTAGGAGACGTAACATGGCTTCACTATTTTCGGCACTCACGGTTGCGGTCGGCGGATTGACCGCGCAATCGGATGCCCTAGGCAACATCTCCGATAACCTCTCGAACGCTCAGACAACGGGCTTCAAGAGCATCGGCACCCGGTTTGAATCGCTCGTCACGCTATCAAACGCGGCCAGCAACGATCCGGGCGGTGTACGCGCAACACCCTCTTATCAGAACGATGTGCAAGGCAATCTTGTCCAATCCCAAACAGCAACCTCCCTTGCCATCACGGGCCAGGGCTTCTTCGCCGTCGAACCCGCGACCCAGAACGCGGACGGCACGACGAATTTTGCCGGCAACATCGTCTATACACGCCAGGGCGATTTCACGCTCGACAAGAACGGCTATATCGTTAACGGTTCGGGCTATTACCTTAACGGCTATAATGTCAGCAGCGCAGGTGTCGTCAATACCTCGACAACGACGCCGATCCAGGTCTCAGCTCTTTTGAACAGGCCTGTCGCCAGCACCCAAGCCAGCTACGTCGGCAACCTGCCCTCGAGCGTCGCAACAGGTTTCACCTCGACACCTTCAACCGTGCTTATGTATGACGCGCTCGGTAACACGCATGACATGACCTACACTTGGTCAAAAGTCACGGCCGGCCAGTGGAATTTGGCGGTCGATGTCGCGGGCGGCGGCGGTACGCAATCGACAGATTACGCAGCGACCGTTCCCTTCACGTTCAATTCCAGCACCAATATCGGAACGATCGCGAGTATCGGCACAGGCACAGGCTATACCGTGCCGAACAACTCAAACACCACCGAGAACAAGGCCCAAGTCCAGTTCAACCTCAACTTCGCCGGTTTCGGCGCCGGAACGCAAGCCATCACGCTCAATTTCGGCGACTACAATTCGCCGAACGGCTTGACCCAGTTCTCCGGCACCAATGTATCCGTCTCCTCCTTCAGTCAGGACGGTTTGCCGCAGGGATCCTTTACAAACCTCTCGATCGACCAGAACGGTTTCGTCTCGCTGAACTACAATAACGGGAGTCTCAAAACCATTGCGCAGATCCCGATCGTGCAGTTTTTCGCGCAAGACCAGTTGCAGCGTGGCAGCGGCGGCGTCTACTCGGCAACGCTGGCTTCTGGCACGCCGCGCTACAGCTCGCCGGGAGCGAGCGGCGCCGGCACGATCGTGTCAAACTCGCTCGAATCTTCCAACGTCGACATTGCCACGCAGTTCACAAACCTTATTCAGGCTCAGCAGATCTATTCGGCAAACGCGAAGACGATTACGACCGTGAATAACATGCTCGATACGATCGTCAAGACGATCCGATAAAAAGGGAGGCACCCAGTATGTCGCTTGAGGGAGTTCTTAAATGACGTTGGCATCGGCTCTCTCAACCGCGCTTTCGGGTCTGCAGGTGGCCACCACGCAGATGCAACTGACGGCCGGCAACATCGCCAACGCGCACACCA
>JALYJG010000140.1 GCA_030775365.1 Pseudomonadota bacterium | reverse complement strand
TTTCAGAGCCGCTGCCGCATCGAGAACGCGCTGGTTTTCAGTCACCACATGCCGCACGCGGCGGACCAGCAGAGGGGATGAAAGCCTGCTTATTCGGTCAAGATCCCCGGTACCGAGGTCACGCAGCGATGTGATCTGCAATTCCTGGCAGGCCTGCTGGCATTCGGCGACCCTCTGCCGGTAGCCGAGAGCGGCCGTCAACTCATGCTTTTTGCCCGAATTGACAAGAATGACCTCGTGATCGGGGGGGAGTTCGACTTGCGAATAGGTCTGATGCTTTGTGTCGAGCATGAGAGCAAAACCCGGCGCTCCCAGCGCGCAGGCGAACTGATCAATAATGCCGCAAGGCACGCCGACATAATCTCTTTCGGCTTCATTCGCCATGAGCGCAATTTCGCGCTCATCGGCCGTGAAGCCGATCAGGCTGCGGAGCCCGCGCAAAACCGCCACAAGCAGGGCTGCCGAGCTCGAAATGCCGGCCCCCATGGGAATGTTTGAGCGGATGTTGACGCGGGCAGGGGGCGCGGCAATGCCACGTTTTTTTAGGACGAAAAAACAGGCCATGACGTAATCGGTCCAGTCATTCGCCGGTACCGCATCGATCGCGCGCTCCGTCGTTAGGCCTAAGGCCTCGCTATGGATAAGGACGCCGAGCGCACTGCCCCGAGACTCTTCAAGCATAACGGTCGTCTGAAATGGCAGCAGCGTCGGCAACACAAATCCGCCATTATAATCGGTGTGCTCGCCAATAAGATTGGCCCGCGCAAAAGCGGATGCTGTCGAGCTTATTGAGGGGCTTGTTAAGGCGGTCTTCAAGGGGTTCCTCAAGGGGTTCATCAGGGGGTTCATCAAGGGGTTGAAGGGGGCGCTCATCGAGACCCCCCTCCTGCCGCCCTGAGCTGCGCAGCCGCTTCTTCCGGCAGAACATCGACGAGGAAGGTTCCGGCACCGAGCTCACAGCCGGCCAGGAATTTTTGCCGGGTTTTGGCGCGCAACAAGGGATAAAATTGGATATGAAACGGAAAGGTCGTTACGTGCTCCCGGGGCGCCAAATAAACGATCATGACATAAGGACAAGCCCGGTCGAAGAACCGATCGTATAAGTCAACTATATAGCGCAGCCCTTCGGCCACATCTTGGATCTCGGAGGCGGAAAATCTATCTGTCGAGGCATGGAAACGCTTGGTCGTGAGCCATACCTCATAAGGGAAGCGCGCAAAGGGCGGCACGAAGGAGGCTATATCGTCCGTCTCGAAGATCGTGAGATCCATATAACACGGCAACATCTCTTGCAGATTGAAACCAGCTTTGAACGAAGCGGCCATGGTATCGACGGTCGGTGGCAGATCCTCAAAGCCATAGATCTGGCCATGCGGGTGATGCAGGGTCACCCCCGCCTCCTCTCCACGGTTTTCAAAAGGCATAACGTAAGAGACACCTGGTTTTCCCAATAACACCTGTCGACGATCGCCCCACACCCGCACAAGCAATTCCCTGTTGGCTTCTGGAATTGTCGCAATGTTTCCCTCATGCCGGCTTGAATAGACGATAACCTCGCAAGCACCCTTGGCCGGGCGCGTCAAAAGGCCGAGCGTCGAAAGGTCTGGGGCGCTGTGATTGCTCGGTTGCATCGAAGGAAACCGGTTTTCAAAAACGGCGAGCGTGAAATCATCGAACGGCAATTCGCCGTCCGCAGAGCCCGGGCATAGGGGACAGGCGGCAAGAGCCGGTTTATAGGTGCGGTTCTGCCGCTGGGCTGCGTAAATGACCCATTCTTTTCGCAAAGGATGCCAGCGCGCATGGGTTTTGCTCTCGGATCGCGGCTCTGGATGTTGGGTCCAGGATGGGCCCCCGCGCCATGGACCATAAAGGTACATGACCCTCCCATCCGGCATCGCCATGTCTTCACGCAATAAATGGTCTATCATTCGACAACCCGTGCGGCCCCAGAATATCCGCGAGACTCAGAAAGGCCCGCCGCAGAAGGCGAAACTCTGCGGAATTCTTTCAACCTTTGCAAATCAAGAGGTCGTAAAGTTGGGGAGTTGCAAGGAGGTGCGCCGTGTCCGGATCAGCTTTTTGCTGACAAGCGCGTATCCATGCACCTCCCAACTTCCGCAACCCGACTTGTAAACTTATGCGTCTCTGTCCCAGTTTGTGAACTGCCTTTGGGGCTATTCGAGAATGGGCTCGGCCCCGGCATTCCAAGCTCGATCCCAATTCATGCCCCCATTCAGGAAAGCAACTCCCATGAAGTTACCAAAAGTTTTAGTGGCGGCCTCTAGGCGCCGCGTGCGCCTTCTAGCCGGCCTCGGCGTCGTCGCCGGACTCGCGGTTTTGAATGCCCTCATTGCCCGCCGCTCCGAGCGCGGGCATGCGCCGAACGGATCTTTTGTGACTGTTGATGGGGTGCGTCTTCATTATACGGATCGAGGGCAGGGAAGCCCCATCGTTCTTATTCATGGCAATTTCGTTCGTGGTGATGATTGGGACATAAGCGGCGTTGCCCAACGTCTGCTGGCTACGAGCCGCGTGCTTATATTCGATCGTCCGGGCTACGGCTATAGCGAGCGACCGCGCGGGCGGTTTTGGACTGCGACCGAGCAGGCCGATTTGCTGCATAGAGCCCTGCAGCAATTAAACATCGAGCGACCTTTGGTCGTTGGCCACTCCTTTGGCGCTGTTGTCGCTCTGGCGCTCGGTCTTCGTTATCAGAATGATATCCGAGGGCTCGTTCTTTTAGCCGGTTATTATTTCTGGACTTTGAGGCCCGACGCTTTGTCTTCCGCGCTGACCGCCACGCCGGGGGTTGGTGATGTGTTCCGTTATACGTTTCTGCCACTGCTGACTTTCCTTCAAATGCCGGTGCTTAAATGGGCGATGTTCTCGCCCGTCAGGATCACGCCTCAATTTGAGGAGAGCTATTCCTCGTCCATGGCGCTACGGCCATCGCAGCTACGCGCGAGTGCCGTCGACGGCGCGCTCATGATACCTAGTGTCATCAAGCTATCCCGGTCTTACAAAGACCTCCACCTTCCGCTTGCCGTTTTGGCAGGGGATAGCGACAGGATCGTATTCAAGCGCTCCTCCGAGCGGCTGCACACAGCTGTTCCTGGAAGCTTGCTCAAAATTATCGCGGGCGCTGGGCATATGGTCCATCATGCCGCACCTGACGAAGTCAGCGACGTGATCCAAACAATGCAGGACGAGGTAATGCAGGACGAGGTAATGCAAGACGAGGTAATGCAAGACGAGCAAATGCAAGACGAGGAAAGGCAGCGCGACGGAATGGCGCATTGGCGTATCGGTGAAATTTGAAGTCTCCCGCCAGATGTTGTCGATCTGCATCTCGTGGGGCTGCGTGTCGTCGGACTGCATCGAGTAGGTTGTGGCTTCCGTCCCACATCTTCCCTTTATGATCGGGTGTCTGGCGCAGATATCACTGCGCTGTCGGGGCAAAAAAAGCTCCAATTCACTTGCGATCATTACGCGCAAACAGATTAGGCGCCGCTGTTGCGCATAGTATTTTTATTGGGGCTCAGCGTAATTTCGCTCATGGCAAATATTCCCGGTGACGACCGATGTGACGAGTGATGGGACGCCGATCACCACTTGCCTATTCACCAGAATCTCACAAACACAAGGAGACTGTTATGGCTATGGAAACAGACATCAATCGCCAAAATCGACCGTCCAGTAATCCCTCCAGTAACCCATCCAGTAACCGCAACATGTTATGGGTCATCGTGGCGATCGTGCTTCTGGCCGGCTTGTTGTACGCCGCCTACCAGCCTGGCACAACCACGGTTAGCAATGTAGAGACCCGCACCACCGCTACAGATATGACGGGCACGAGAAACTCTACCGACACCACAGGCACCCCGGTCGCTCCGAGCACCGGAACCACGACAAACCCGCCTGCGCCATAGGCGTTAGATAAGGAAGCCGGTCGGTGGGTAGCCTTTGCGCGTCCATTCGTCCGCAATTCGGCCGCACTTCCCGTGCGGCCGTTTTGCGTTTTGTTGGCTGTAGGATGTAGAAAAACCCAAGACCCGTCATGCCGGGGCGCTCGAACAGCGAGCAAGCGGGGAGGCACGCGCAGGCATTCACGGGGCACGTTTAGTATCCCGCTTAATGAGTGTTCTGCTTAATTTGGGTTCCGCTTAATAAGTGCTCGGTGGATCGCTCGCCGGAAAACTATCCTCAATCATCGTGTCGATCTCTTTTTCGCTGAGGCTTTCCCGTAATTCCTTCTCGGCGCTTGCTTGTGTCTGTGCGGCAAGGGATTCCTCGGACGTTGTCAATCCTTCCCAAAAAGCCCGGCAGATTCTTGCGAGGCTCAAGGCTTCGAAGGGAGCAGCTCCGCAGCTTGGTATCGCTCCCCGAGAACAGGTAGCGCGGTTGACAGTTGCAGGCCTGGAGTTGGCGGGTATGGACAATGCGGCGGAAAGGTTCGTCATCATGTGGTTCTCGCAGATAATTGCAACGCAAAAGCTATCACAAGTGAGGATAGGTTAAGTGCCGACCGATTAAGTCGCCATACGGTTGGCCAACCGGGTGGCCAGTCCCGCGGTGCTCAAGATCAAAAACGCATCTCCCCCTTACGCCAGCTCGCGTGAATAGTTGAATTCAGGGGCCATACCCCCAATCAGAGCTGGCGATCTCTCTCGGTTCGTTCCAAGGAGCGTCTTTTTCCGTACTGCATCGGCTCGCGACAAACCGTCTGGTAGAGATGCAACTTCAGCGTGCATTTTTCCCTTCTTCCTCGAATCGAGTTGTGTTCTAATCCCACCAAAGCTCCATAGCGCGGCACGGTCAGGTAGTAACTACGTAAGTGACGAGGATACTCGTTGTTCTTGATAAGGCCCGGGCGCACAGTGGCGAGCGTAGGTGCGACTCGGCGCCCGTATACTTCTTATTTCCGTCAACGTATCCCCGCAACACGAAGGCTTTCGGCGCTTTCGCCGCGGAGCTTCGGTTCGCCTGCGCGCAGAGGAGCGCTGAGATGAGCAACGGCCAAGTGAATACTCCATCCCCTGACAGTCACCTGCTTCGCGCCATCTTCGACTCGGCTGCGGACGCCATAATTACGCTGGATCTAGAAGGTGTCATGACTTCGTGGAATCCTGCGGCTGAGGGTCTCTTCGGCTATACGGCTAAGGAGGCTGTCGGCCAAAATGTCAAACTGCTCATTCCGCCTGACCGCATCAAGGAAGCGCAGACCATTTTCGAGCATTTGGTGGGTGGGGAGAAATCCCATTATCTCGAGACCGTACGTCAGAGAAAAGACGGCCGACTCATTGAAGTCTTAACCGCGGCTTCCCAGTTGTACGACCCCGATCGCGGCATCATCGGCATATCGAAAGTCGTGCGCGATATTTCGGCTATAAAAAGGAGCTGGGGCAGCGCCGAAGAGATGATCCGGCAGAAGATGAAGTTTGAAGGGCGTCTTGAGGAGCAGGCAGCGTTTCTAAAGAACATTCTCGATAATCTGCCCGTCTCGATCTTCGCCAAAGACGTCAAGCAGGGATACAGGTGGATTCTCTGGAATAAAATGGCCGTCGCGCAGTTTAAAATGACCGAAGAAGATGTCATCGGGCGTGTCGATTACGATTTGTTTCCCAAGGCCGAGGCCGACTTCTTCCGCAAGACCGACGAGCTTGTCATGGCCGGTCGTGACGTGGTCGACATCCCGGTCGAACCGATAACGACAATCGATCGGACGTGGTTATCGCACACCAAGAAAG
>JALYJG010000139.1 GCA_030775365.1 Pseudomonadota bacterium | reverse complement strand
ACCAGCGAGAGCGAGCGATGGGACGCGACTGCGCTCAAAGGCGCAAGGCTGCAAGCAAGGTTTCCGCCTGGAGCGTTCGTAGATAGGCGCTTGCGACTTTACATAAAGTGCGGCGTGCTGCCATGCTATCCGGGGTTCCATCGGGCCGGATCAAATCCCCCATCGCCACATCCGCCATCTCCCATATGCGCAATAGGCCGTTGGATGGGGTAACCTCTTCATCATGTTGCTGGGTGCGCTCATCGAAAAAGGCAATGCCACTGATTTTCTCGCCATGCTTATAAACGACCAAAAGTTCTTGAAAGGCGCCGCCATAGATGGGAGGACCCACGAAGAGGGCAAATGGGTCTTTGTTCACTTGTATGTGAAGGCAGCCGACGGGATCTCCTGCGGGGCTATTGAGCACATAAGAAGCGTCGCCAAACCCCTCATGGCGCTGGGTGATCGTGCAGGCCGGCAAATCAGGTTTAGCCAGCTTAACGCAGACCCATTCGGCGCAATCGCGTGCGGCTCGTCTCAATCCTAGGCTCGGTATCATGCGCCAATCCAAAACAACCCCATAATCCTTCCTTTCTAGCAGGCCGTACTGTCCGCCCCTACAGGAAACAAGGGTTGGGGGGATCGTAGAATGCCTTGACGCCGTTATGCTGCTATGCAGCAATTGTCTGGCCGGACGATGATTCGAGCGCAACGCAAACCTAAGGAGAGGTCACGATGGCGTGGAGTGGAACCTGTAGACGATTGTTTTCTCGGGTCTTCTACGCCTTCCTTGTCTTTCTTTATCCATCATTTGCTCAAGCCGCAGACGCTCCGCCCGCCGGGATCAATGCCGGCGACACGGCCTGGATGCTCACCTCGACAACGCTCGTCCTGCTCATGACGATCCCCGGCCTGGCCGTTTTCTATGGCGGCATGGTGCGCCGACACAACGTGTTGTCGACCGTTATGCAGAGCTTTGCCACGGCCTGCCTTGTCACTGTCCTCTGGGTCATAGCCGGCTACAGCATCGCCTTCGGCAACGGCAACGCCTTTATCGGCGATTTCAGCCGTCTTCTTCTAGGCGGCATGGATATGAACACGCCCTTCACGCTCGGAGCGGGTACGCCCGGCGCGACACCCATGACGATTCCTGAGTCGCTTTACATGATGTTCCAGATGACCTTCGCCATCATCACCCCGGCGCTGATCGCGGGCGCTTTCTGCGACCGCATTAAGTTTTCCTCCATGCTTGTTTTTATGGGTCTTTGGTCCTTGATCGTCTACGCGCCGATCGCGCATTGGGTATGGCACCCCAATGGAATTCTGTTCAACGCTGGTGTCCTCGATTTTGCCGGCGGAACTGTCGTGCATATCAACGCCGGTGTCGCCGGACTTGTCGCGGCCATCTTCATCGGCAAGCGCTTACACATAGAGGAAAACTTCGCACCCCATAACCCGGCCTATAGCGTTGTCGGCGCATCCCTGCTGTGGGTGGGCTGGTTCGGCTTCAACGCCGGATCGGCGGGAGCCGCCAACGGGCGGGCGGCCATGGCCATGACGGTCACGATGATCGCGGCCGCGACGGCCGCTCTATCGTGGATGGCGGTTGAATGGAAGCTCAAGGGCAAACCGAGCGTGCTCGGTATCATTACGGGTGCGGTCGCCGGGCTGGTCGTCATAACGCCGGCATCGGGTTATGTCGATGCGTCGGGGGCCTTGATTATCGGTTTGTTTGGCGGGGCGCTGTGTTTCCTTTCGGCTTCGCTGATCAAGGAGCACTGGAACCTTGATGACAGTCTTGACTGCTTTGGTGTGCACGGGGTCGGCGGCATGGTTGGTGCTTTGCTCACAGGCGTTTTCGCCAAAGCCTCCATCAGCGGCGTCGCCGAACAGGCCGGTGCCATTGATGGGATGCCGCGGCAGATCCTGGTTCAGCTGGAGGGCATCGGCGCGACGATCGCCTGGTGCGCCGTGGCGACATGGATCATCCTGTTCATCGTTGACCAGACGATAGGCTTGCGCGTCTCGGAGGAGGTCGAGCGGGAAGGGCTCGATCACCATCTGCACGGGGAGAGGCTCTTGCCCTAAGGGGGCACCGCTCAATGGCGGTTGTGCTTAAGTCGGAACGCCTTGAAGAAAAACTCTTGGAGGACGCAGGGTCGCGCTGCGGTGAGGCCGGTTCCATCGACGCAGGCGGCAGCGTGAGCCTCTGGCGTGCCTCGAGGAACTGCGCCTGCATGTCGGGCAGGGCAGCAGAGTGAAGAATTCCCCAGTTCAGATAGGCCAGCCGCTGCAGCACGGTTGGCAACTCATCGACATTATTCAGAACGACCTTGAAAAAAGGCCGCGCCTCGGAGGGGTTGCCCGAGGCACCGATTTCCATCGCCGTCCTCATCGCCGAGGTTACCAGCACTTCATAATCGATTTTGGTAACGTTTTTATCACTCATGAGATGTCCCGCTTAGGCTTTCAGTTATGTTGGACGGTTAGTGCCAGCCACGCATTGACGAGGCGATCTTTTGCCAGGCGCTTACACCTCTTGGCGGAACTTATGGGCCGGATATACGCCAAGGATTTTGATATCTTCGGCGAAAAAACGAAGTTCTTCCAAGGCAAGTTGAAATGAATTTTCGTCCGGGTGGCCAACCGCGTCCAGTCGGAATTGCGCTTTGGTGAAATGCCCGTCCACCAGATAGCTTTCGAGTTTCGTGATGTTGACGCCATTCGTGGCAAATCCCCCGAGTGCCTTATAGAGCGCGGCGGGAACGCTGCGGACGCGGAAGATGAGCGTTGTGATACAGGCTGTGCCGGGGGCGGGGCGGTTCGCTTCTTTCGACAGCACGACGAACCGGGTGACGTTGTTTTTGAGATCAGAGATGTTCGTCGCCAGACTCGCAAGACCATAAATTTGGCCAGCCAGTTCGGAAGCCACGCCGGCGATGGATCGGTCTTCAAGCTTGGCCACCTCCTCAGCGCCGCCGGCCGTGTCGGCGCAAATGATGGGGCGAATATTGTGACGGCGCAACCACTCTCGGCACTGCGCTAGAGCTTGCACATGACTGCGGGCTTCCTTGATATCTTCAAGTTTTGCCCCCTTAACGCCGAGCAGATGGTGAATGATCGGCTGAAAGTGCTCGGCGATGATATGCAGCCCACTGCCGGGCAGAATATGATGCACGTCAGCGACACGTCCGGCCACTGAGTTTTCGATCGGGATCATCGCCAGTTCAGCCTGGCCCTCGCGCACGGCGGCAAAGGCGTCGTCGAAGGCGAGGCAGGGCATGCTGTCATAGCCGGGGTAGAGCAAATGGCAGACCATGTCGGAATAGGCACCTTTGGCCCCCTGGAAGGCGATCTTCTTTTTCATGATGCGCCCATAAGTTTACGTGCCGCTTCGAGATCATCGGGCGTATCAACGCCGAAGGGAACCGTGGACGTCACGGCCGCGTCAATGCGCAAGCCCATGGCGAGGGCGCGCAATTGCTCAAGCTTCTCACGCATCTCAAGCGGCGCCGGCGGTGCGGCCACGAATTGTTCAAGAGCCGTGCGCCGATAAGCATAAATGCCTATGTGATGATAGATCGGACCTTCGCCGGAAGGTAGCGGAACGCGCGAAAAGTAAAGAGCGCGACCGCGCGATGAGCCTGGTGCAAGATCGAGCGCGGCTTTGACCACCTGGGGTGCGGCACGCTCCTCATCATTGCGCGTCTCAGTAACGAGAGTACCGATATCGACATTGCTATCCTGAAGGATATCCCATGCGGCGCGGATCGCGGCCGGATCGATGGTTGGCAGATCCCCCTGCAGGTTAATGACCGCGTCATAGACAGCGTTCCCCTCCACGGCATTAAGCGCCTCCCAAATGCGGTCCGACCCCGAAGGATGGTCAGGGTTTGTCAAAATCGCCTTGCCTCCAGCTTTTTCGATAACGGAGGCAATCTCCGGACTGTCGCAGGCTATGATGACGGGGCCGATGCCACTTTCCACCGCCCGACGCCAGACATGAACAATCATCGGCTCGCCCGCGATTAGGGCCAAAGGTTTGCGCGGCAGCCGCGTGGCGGCGAGGCGCGACGGAATGATGACGAGGGGGTGCCTTGGCGGCAGACGAGGGGCGTTCATAGGGCTTGGGTGCAATATTTCTGCATTTTCGTCAAGAAGATGTCGCCAAACAACAGTTTCGGCCTAATCTGTTTGCGTGTTTTCTTCTCTATCGACATCCGGGGCTGTTGGCATTAATTTCGCGCCATTCTTCCCTGTTTCTCCTTGCCGGGTTTCGTTATGAACGGTTTCGAACTGAATAAGCTGATCGCCGCGGGATTGCTCGCGGTTCTGGTCGCTATGTTGGCGGGTTTCCTGGCCAAAGAAATCGTCGCTCCTGAAGCGCTCGAGAAAAACGTTTATGTGGTCGAGGGTGCTGGGCAGCCCGCCACCGCAGCCGCCACGACAGCACCAGCCGGCCCACCCAAGATTGAGGCCTTCCTGGCTAAGGCCGATATTGATGCCGGACAGAAAACCGCACGCGTCTGCGGTACATGCCATTCCTTTGGCAAGGGGGAGGCGGCAAAAATGGGACCCAACCTCTATGGCATCATCGGCGCCAAACATGGCCATATGGATGGCTTCAACTATTCGGACGCGATGAAGGCCATGGCTGGAAATTGGGACTTTGACGAGCTCAACGAGTTCCTATTCAATCCACGGGCCCATGTACCGGGCACTAAAATGACGTTTGCCGGCATCAAGAACGATCAGGACCGTGCGAATGTCATCGCCTGGCTCAATACTATCGCCGACAAGCCCGCTGCCTTGCCGAAATGATCGCGTCAGATTGATGTGATACGTCTCGCCGCTCTTTTTGGCCTTCTGGGTCTCGCTGCCGCGACGGCCATCATCATCACAAGCGGATATGATCAGGTTTTGCAGGCACTCGGCCAGGCGGGCTGGGGCATCCTCTGGACGAGCCTCTTCCATATCATTCCAATGATGTTCTGCGTGATCGGCTGGCGCGCCTTGATGCCGGGGTCACGGCGGCCCTCGCACGCCTTCTTTTTGTATCTCCTCTGGCTTCGAGCCGCCGTGAACAACCTTTTACCCGTGGCCCGGGTGGGTGGCGAAGTCGTGGCCGTGCGCATCATGATGAAGCACGGCATCAGCCGCAGTACGGCGGTCGCCGCCACGGTTGTTGAAACCACGCTATCCGTTCTCGCCGTCTTTGTTTTTATTGCTATCGGAATGGCGATGTTCACGCTGCATGTCGCCGATCGCCACATCGGCGGACAGCTAGCTTTGGGACTCTTGCTCTCGACGCCTGTGATTGGGGGCTTTGTTATTGTACAACGTGTTGGCTTCTTTGGTTTGTTGTCGCGCCTCTTCGCGCTGATGTTTCGCAGCAAATGGGCAAAATTCGCCGGCGATGCGGCGCGCCTCGACAGGGCTGTTTTGACGATGTATCGTCGCCGGTCCCGCGTTTTGATCTGCGTGTTCTGGCAATTCATGTCCTGGTCGACGGGCTCGGTCGAAATTGCTCTGGCCTTGCGCTTTCTCGGCCATCCCTTGCCCCTCGCAGAGGCTTTTATGATCGAGGCGTTGATCCAGGCCTCGGCTAGCGCCGCCTTCATCGTCCCAGGGGCCCTTGGCGTGCAGGAGGCGGGGTTTCTCGTCTTCGGACAAATGCTGGGGCTGACGCCGGATATAGCGGTCGCTTTGGCCGTCGTGCGCCGGTGGCGCGATCTGCTGCTTTATGTGCCCGGTTTGGTGGCCTGGCAGGTTCAGGAGGGTCGTTGG
>JALYJG010000138.1 GCA_030775365.1 Pseudomonadota bacterium | reverse complement strand
ATGTCACAATGCGTTTCTCGTCGACGTCGACGCCGGGCAGCGGCATGCTTTCGGACCCCGTCGCGATCAGGATGTTTTTTGTAGCATAAATTTGCGAGCCATTGGCACCTTCGACGACGACTTGCCCCTGGGCCGCAACGCTGCCCCTGCCCTGAAGCCAATCAACTTTATTCTTGCGAAAAAGAAATTCGATACCGGCCGTGTTATCTTTGACAACCTTCTCCTTGTGCGCCATGAGGGCGGGCAAATCCAGCTCGACGCCCGCGGTCTTGACGCCGTGCACCGCGAGATGATCCTTGGTTTCAGAATATTTCTCGGAACTAACCAATAACGCTTTTGACGGAATGCAGCCTATATTCAAGCACGTCCCGCCGAGCGTCGCGCGCATATCGACACAAGCGACCTTCATGCCGAGTTGCGCCGCGCGGATGGCCGCGACATACCCACCGGGGCCGCCGCCAATGACGATGAGATCGTAGGAAGAATTGGTCACGAGACAACCTTGCTGCTTTGAAGGGTTCGACCCTTAAGCCATTAACTTATGCACAAGCCTGACGCAAGATTGTTGTTTGGCTAAACCGTTGGGCCTGGAGTCAAAGCGTTTCCGGCTGCCGGCACAACGGGCGTTGGCCGCTGAACCAATTTCAGGCGCTCCTCATAGACCGAGTGCGGATTATTACCTTCTTGTTCGAGCTTCTTCATAAGGTGAGAAAAAATTTCCTCGGGCGAATTAAGGAAGGGCATGCGATCCATGGCCGCTTGGGTGCCGTAACCGTACTTAACGAAATTCTTCCGCTGTTTTTGTAGCGGGCCCCAGAACCTCGTTTTCATGAACGGGATTTCCAACCCCATGACCACAACCGGCAACTGCAAATTTAAGACATAAAGATTGGTATCGATGAGGCCCGTCTTGACGTGCGCGGCAATATCGGACCATTCATCCAGCGAGCCGTCCGCGCCGATCACGGTCGTGGCAGCATCTTTGTTGGTCAGGGTCGTGTCGAGCAGATGACGCCGCAAGACGAAGCTGGGCGTCACGATGGCAGCGTCGGTATTGTTGGAGAGCCCTTCATTAACGGCCCGCAACCCGTTCGCACTTTGCACGCCGACAACAAACTGAGCGGGCGAAACCTGGATCGAGTACTGGTCGGGGAAGCGCTGAATGGCGAGCTGATCGGAAAATCCTTTCATGGATTGGCCCATCAAGCCCTGATGTCCACCGCCATACATGAGGTTGAACCCATGGGTTGCGACCAACCGCCCCATCGTATAGGCGGCATTGCGAGCCCGGGCGGAGGCGTGCTCATTACCTTCGCGGGCTCCGGAATGAATGGTGACGTGGGGACGCCGCAGATAGCGCTCAAAGGCATGTTTTTCGACCGGATGCCGACACACGGTTTTGACGCTGCTGCGAAAATGCTGCTTTATGGCGAGGGGGTCGTTTTTTGGCAGTGCGGCCCAGTGCTGCATTACGTTGGGAAGATCGTCCGCATGGATCTTGGCTAAAATGATGTTCAGAGCCGCATCATTGCCGGCTGGGGGCAAATCAAGAAGAAAACGGGGAACAAAGATATCCATTCAAGCTCTCCTGAAAACAACCGCTGGATCGTGTAAAACTTTAGAAACAGTATGCCCTTCAATCAAGAATGCGCTCGAGGTACAGACGGCTTCGCGTCTCCAACCGGATTCTAGGGGGCAAGCCGGGAAAGCTCGGTCGCTCGCCCCATGGCCGCGCTCTCCAGCAGCGTCTCCATACCCAAGGTCAGCTTGCTCATGACGGGCCGGATGGGAGGCCCATCCTTTGGGTCACTGGCGAAAGGCTGGGCAAGATCGTAAAGGAACATCGCAAACCGCGCATAGGTGGCCACGAGGGTTTTGTCCGTGAGCTGCGGCCCCGATCGATCGCCTTTGAATTCCCGCTCGGCCAGCAAATCCAGTCTCAGAAACTTAAAGCCCGGCGTCTTCCTGTCCGAAGTCAGGATATCTGCAATATTCATGCCGGGCGGCGGGCGCTTATGGGTACATTTATCCATAGCGACTTCGATACAAACGTAATCGTTAAGGGGCGGCCTTTTTTCTTCCTTGAATTTAGCCGGCAGGATGAAGTTGTAAGCGTCATGAGGATTTAAAAACACCTGGTAACGCGACCGCGGCACGAAGGTCACGAGCTGGGGCTTATAGACCATATTTTTCGCGCGCGTGCCCAGGCGGTCTGCAATCATGCTTTGAATTTCAGCTGGGAAATCGCCGTAACGATATTCGCTCACATGCCGGGAATGACGGTGCGCGAATTCATCTTCCATGCGGACATAGGGCAGGTACTCTTGCTTAATTTCTTGCCCCGGGTACTGGCGTCGCGTCAGGTTGCTCGCGAGCTTGCTGTAGTCGGCGTGTATTCGCTTGACGCTGAATTGATCCTCAAACACATCCCCATCTGTCGACCTGCCACCAAGTCGATCGCGCAAAGTGAGCCCGCTTCCTTGTGAATCGGCCAGAGGCATCCCGGGCTTGAGTCCACTTTGCAAGAGGTCAAAATCAGGGGTGTCGAAATAGAGCGTGTTGCAGGTGTTCAGTCCCGGCGTGCCGGACTGCTTCTCCAAATAGTCGCGAAGATAATTCCAGTAGCGCAATGTGAGCTTGTCGGCGTTTTCGATTTCGATGTTTTGGGCCGATACAAGGACTTTGCCGGCCGCATCCTCGCCGGGACCGTCAAGAGCAGAAAAGAGGCCTGTCTTGGGATGCGTCATTATAAGTCTCAATTAAAATCTTAAATATTTGGCTCAGGCCGATTTGCGCTCAACCCTACGCAACTGGCGCCTGCAAGTCCACGAAGTTTTTAGTTTCGGACGCTGGCAAGTTAACCATGCGGCCTGACGGCCTCGGCGCGAATACGCTGGCGGAGGATGTCAATCGGCATCAATTTGCCTCCGCCCATATCATAGCACCAATAGGTCCAGCCATTGCAGGCCGGAAGACCTTGAACCATGGCCCCCACTTTATGGATCGAGCCCCGCACGGCGTCCCCACCCCGGGCCTGGGCCGTCAGCGTGGCGTCCGCTACGACCCGCGCCATGTGGCGCTTACGTTCGTCATATAAAACATCGCCAGGGCTCAATAGGCCACGCTCAAGTACGCTGCCAAACGGGATGCGGGGCTCCTCGCGCTTGGCCGGTGTTATCAGAAATTCTGACGCGGGGGCCCGCACGATGCTGGCAATGCGCCGCTCCGCATGCTTGGCGTAGACCTTGTCACGCTCAAGGCCGATAAAATGCCTGCCAAGGCGCTTGGCGACAGCACCTGTGGTACCCGAGCCGAAAAACGGGTCGAGGATGACGTCACCGGGCTTCGTCGAGGACATAATGACACGGTAAAGCAATGGCTCCGGCTTCTGGGTCGGATGCACCTTGTTGCCGCTGTCGCGCAATCTTTCCTTGCCACTGCAAATCGGCAAGATCCAGTCGCTGCGCATCTGCTTTTCGTCGTTTAGGTTTTTCATGGCTTCGTAATTGAAGCACGGTTTGGCCTCCTTCGACGGCGACGCCCAAATCATCGTCTCATGCGCGTTCGTGAAGCGCATACCCCGGAAGTTGGGCATGGGATTGGTCTTGCACCAAATAATGTCGTTCAAAATCCAATAGCCGAGATTCTGTAAAATGGCGCCGACGCGAAATATGTTGTGATAGCTGCCGATGACCCAAAGGCAGCCATCGGGCTTCAAGACCCGCTTTGCTTGCTTCAACCATTCGTAAGTGAACTTGTCATAGGCCGCGAAATCGCTGAATTTATCCCAGTCATCATCGACGCCGTCGACGCGGGAATTGTCCGGTCGCAGCAATTCGCCGCCCAATTGAAGATTGTAGGGTGGATCGGCAAAAACCGCGTCGATCGAATGCGCGGGCAGTTCAGCAAGCGACCGAACGCTGTCGCCGACCAAAATGCGGTCAAGCGGTAGCGAAACAGTCGCGGTTTTCCTAGCTTTTGGCATGGCAAACAATTATCCACATGCCTCTTAATGACAAGTAAATTTTTTTAATGGAATCAATTCATTGGGAAACGGAGCGCATAAAGCGGTGCAAAAGAGTCACGCCGGCCTGTTCGCTAAAGCAAAATAAGCTTCAGTTGATCTCGAGTTCCAATTGCGCCACAGGCGCAAAGGACAAGCGATGCCATACCGACGGGCCATGCAGCCTGAGCGCGATAAGGTGCTCGCGCGTGCCGTAGCCGGCATTGCGCTCCCAGCCGTAAACGGGGTGTTCTTCGGCAAGTTTTTTCATGAGACGATCGCGCGTAACCTTGGCAAGAATTGAGGCGGCCGCAATAGATAGGCACTTGTCGTCCCCCTCTATGATCGCTACGGCCTCGCAGGTCAGTTGCGGGCATCTGTTGCCATCGATCAACGCGATATCGACCTTGACCTTCAAACCTTCCACGGCGCGCTGCATCGCCAGCATGCTGGCCCAGAGTATGTTAAATTCGGCAATCTCCCCGACGGAGGCATGTGCGACCGCATGCAGACACACCTGCTGCAGAGGCTCAAACAGGGCATCGCGCTGTTGCGGTGTCATTTTCTTGCTGTCGCGGATCTCTCGCTTCAAGGCCCGGGGCAATTGGGCCGGCAGGACGACGGCCGCCGCCGTGACGGGACCGGCCAGCGGCCCACGCCCCGCTTCGTCCACGCCGCAAATAATCTGGCCCGCGTCGCGACCATTCTGTTTTTCAAAAGCAAGACTGGGCATACGGGCTCGCGACGGGATGATTCGAAGCTATTCTAGGATGCCTTAGGCTTTTCGGGAAAGGGGATAAAGACCTTGCGGCATTGCCTTTCTTTAGGCATGATCGCGCCGCTTTGCGCTGGCACGTTCAAGCGCATCACAGACACCCGGCGAAACCTACGAGGAAAACGATGAGTTACCAGTTTATGCTGATTTTCGGCTGTGGCGTTCTTGCCCTTGTGTACGGCCTGCTGACGGGTCTGCAAATCATGGCCGCGTCTTCCGGGAATGCGAAGATGCAGGAAATCGCAGCCGCTATTCAAGAGGGCGCGCAAGCCTATCTGAACCGCCAATATATGACGATCGCCCTCGTGGGTGCCGTCATTTGCATCGGCCTCGGCGTTTTTCTTGGCCTCCATGTCGCCATCGGCTTCATCATCGGCGCCGTTCTGTCAGGCCTCGCCGGCTATATCGGCATGAACGTATCGGTGCGCGCCAATGTGCGCACGGCCGCGGCCGCCAAAGAAAGCTTGCGAGCGGCGCTCGCCGTGTCGTTTAAGTCGGGCGCCATCACAGGCATGCTCGTCGTCGGCCTCGGCTTGCTGGGGGTCGCGGGTTATTATGACGTGTTGCTGCACTGGAAGGGCGGTGAAGGCAATATGCGCTCCATCATCGAGGCGCTGGTTGCCTTGAGCTTCGGCGCATCGTTGATTTCGATCTTCGCGCGGTTGGGCGGCGGGATTTTCACCAAGGGTGCCGATGTTGGCGCGGATCTCGTCGGCAAAGTTGAGGCCGGAATTCCGGAGGATGACCCCCGGAATCCGGCCGTTATCGCTGATAACGTCGGCGACAATGTTGGGGATTGCGCCGGCATGGCCGCCGATTTGTTCGAAACTTATGCGGTGACGATCGTTGCCACGATGATGCTGGCAGCCACATTTTTCGAGGGCGCCGCACGTCAGGTTATGATGATCATGCCGCTTATGATCGGCGCCGTCTGCATCGTCGCCTCGATTGCCGGGACCTTCTTCGTACGTCTCGGCAAGCGAGACAGGAACATCATGGGCGCGCTTTACAAAGGGTTGATCG
>JALYJG010000137.1 GCA_030775365.1 Pseudomonadota bacterium | reverse complement strand
AACCCAGTCCGTCCAGCATCAATTTCGTAATGATCTTTGCGGTCGCGGCGCCATCGGCCCCGGTTGAGACCATATCATCATAAACTCCAGCGGCGATCTGCATGGGGAGAAGAACCATGTCGGAGGAGTCAAAATGGTGTCCGTGAAGCAGGATTTTATCGCGCTGCGCCGGGTGTTGAATGCGAATAGCCGGAAAGACATTCAGCCCAACTTGCCGCGCTTCTTCGGCGGCACGGATAAGCTTCTGGTCGTGATTTCCTTCCGTGTGCAACTCCCTCGTGCCGTGAATCGCCTGGAGCCAATTCGACTGATCTAACAGGCATAAATCCTCGATAGTAAGAAACGTGTCGCTGCGCTCAAGAGCCTGGAGGTCGACGTAATCACCATTATTGGTAACGATTTTTGGTATTATGCATTCGCGCATGTCGTAAAGATTGGCGACATGGGCGTTACGCAAACCAATATGTTGATCGGAAACTTTTACTATTGCCGGCCGCAGCAACTGATCGATGCTCATCTCGGTATCCGATGAGAAATTGCCGACCCGCACATCATATTTAGGGCGAAGTTCCGCGAGTGAAACCATTGTCTGCGGCTTTCCATTGTTAAGTTTGCTTGAAGTTTTCTCTTAGAAACCGCGAGCGACTGAGCGAAAGGTGCCAACGCGCCGGCCGTCTCGAGACGACGGGACGACCCGCTTTGCCGTGCGAAAATATTCGCGCAGCAAGCGATGCGAAACGACACCGGCTAGCCGGCTATGGGTTTTTAGGAGTTCGACAGGCGGGGTGTGGTTACCCCTGCTCTGAACTGTTCTCAACGCGCACGAGGAGAACGGTTGATGTTGGCCTTCACAATGCAGAAGCTATGGCTGATTCTGGACTTAAGATCAAGGCCTTTCCGGATTCTGCGCTGTTGGCCACTTCAAAAAGGTGGGGCAGGAAAATGTCGGCCCCGCTCAGCCCATTTTGAGCGCCGGAAAATTTTTTCCGGCAAAAGGTGTCGCCGGAAGACCAGCCAGGACACCTGGCAGCACGAAGATCTTTCCAGCGTCACGATAAATGTCGGGCCTCTCTTCAGACTTACCATAGTTGGCCGTCGTAATGATCAGGTCCTTATGCTCAAGACCACCGAAAATAACGCTGCTGGCCTGGAGCACGGTCGGCAGCTCGATCATCGCCACGAGACGCCCCTTGCCTTTGTCATTTTCATAAATCTCAACACGTCCCATATCGCCCGTATGCGACCATTTGGCCAAAACGATCTGGCCGGCGGCATCTACGGTTAGGCCATCGGGCACCGAACCGTCCTTCGGCATGCTGGCAAAGACGTTACGCATTTTGTCGGCGTCGGGACGGCTACGGCCTCCATCATAGGGCGTCGACCAAAGAAAGGCGCCACTGTCATTGTGATACATGGTTTCACCATTAGGGCTCCAGGCGGGGCCTTGGGAGATATGGACGCCGTCTAAGCGTGTCGTGAGGCCGCCGGGGCTAAGCAGCCAACTCAATCGGCCGATATTCGGACCGTCATCGGTGCCTTTGGTTCCGGCGACGAGCACACCTCGTGGGTCGACCTTGCCATCGTTCGAACGCTCGTCAGGGCGCGGATCTTTGATGCGGGCGATAACTTCATTTCGGGTGGTCCCGAATTCATAGCGCCGAATATCGCCATTGCCAGTTCCGGCAACAACAACGCCCGGTCGATCGGCCTCCGGAGCGACGAAGCTCACATTCGTCCCTGTCTCGATGACGTCGGCCCGCTTGGTCGAAAACTCATAACTGTGAATTTTTCCCGCCGGTACATCAACGTAATAGAGCGTGTCGCCATCCGGCGTGCATATCGGCGACTCGCCAAGCTTGGCCGCGGGCAGCGGCAGCGCATATTCAGAGCCAAGAGTAATGATCTTTACGGCGTTACGGCTCATACGAGGTCCTTCTGACTAAGGCACCGGGTGCATAGAAAATTGTCCGTCAATAAGGCACGGGCCGCCACGAGCTGCAAAGCTAGCCAATCCGCGGCGCAAGTAAAAGCTTCTTGCCATGGTTAATGCCGGCGTCCTGGGAGGGGACGGGCAGGAGCTTTATGGATACCTAAAGAGCCTCCTCATCTCACGGGATGGACAATGATTCATGATCCGCGATACAGTTTTATGGAATGTCATTGATTCCAAAGGAGTTCATCATGGTCACGCTGGAGTCGTCCATAGTTGGGATTTACTCACAGCCGCCCCTTGACCCCGCACATGCCCGATAGTCACTCTTTCCGCCAATTGATGGGCTGTTTCGCGACAGGCATCACCGTCATCACGACCTTTAATCCGGCTCAGGAACCCGTTGGCATCACGATCAATTCCTTAACCTCGGTATCGCTCGAGCCGCCCTTGGTGCTATTTTGCCTCGAGAAGAGGGCGCATATTTTCCCTATATTCGAACAGGCCGAATATTTTGCGGTGAATATCCTTGCTGCACAGCAGGAAGCCGTTTCGCGCCATTTTGCCGACAGTCGCCAGAATGAGACACCCGCCCACCAGTGGGACAGGCCGCAACGAGAAGCGCCGACGCTCTCCGATACTTTGGGCTGGATGATATGCAGGAAAACGGCCGCCTATGAAGGCGGCGACCACATCATTTTTCTTGGCCAAGTGATTGATTTGAATAAAAACGGTACCGTCACTGAACCGTTAGTTTATCTACATGGCAGGTATACGAAACTTACCGGCTAGCGCCTAACCCATACCCCGCGCCATCGCATCCGGATCAATATCAGGCTGCTCATCGGCGGAGCCGAGCTCCAAGCTGGCCTCTTCGACTTCCCGGATATCCTCGAGCTCTTCAGCCTGCTGTTCAGGCGTCAGAGCCGCGCCGCCCGCCTTAAGCTGCTCGCGCGCAATGCGCCGCTGCGCACGCTTCAGGGCCGCATCGAGGTCCGACTGCTTGCAAAGACCAAGCAAAACGGGGTTGTGCGGCTTGATGTTGGAAGCATTCCAATGCGTACGGCTTCGCACCTTCTCGATTGTATCCTTGGTTGTGCCGACAAGACGGGCAACCTGCGCGTCAATCAGCTCCGGGTATGTTTTGATCAGATACGCGATCGCATCCGGCCGGTCGGCCCGCTTCGAAACGGGCGTGTAGCGCGGACCTTTGGTGCGGGAAACAGGTTGCGGCAGGTCGCTCTTGACGGCCTTAAGGCGACCACGAGGATCGGCCTCACACCGTTTGATTTCATCGGCCGTTAGCTGGCCAGTCTGAACTATAGGATCCATACCGACGATTCCGATGGCCGCTTCCCCGTCGGCGATGGCCTGAACTTCGAGTTTATGCAAGCCGCAGTATTCCGCGATCTGTTCGAAGGTCAGCTTGGTGTTGTCGATCAGCCATACGGCGGTCGCTTTCGGCATCAAAGGCGTGGCGGCCATTTCGTCTCTCCCTCATTCGGTGTGGGCACATGATCTCACGATATCCGGCCGCGCTTCGCGACCGGACGATCCTAGAACTCATTTTCAGGGATCGGTTAAAGCTTCAGCCTGACTAGGCGGCGACTTCGAGGACGATCTTACCAATATGCTGGCCGGATTCCATCACTTTATGCGCATCCCCGGCACTTTTTATGTCAAAAACTTGATAAATCAGCGGCTTAAGATTTTTCGCTATCAAAAAAGGCCAGACTTTTGCCTCAACCTCGTGCATGAGCCGGGTTTTTTCATCGCTGCTGCGGCCCCTCAAGGTCGAGCCGGTTAGCGTCAGTCGCTTGCGCATGATTTCACCGATGTCGATGACAGCCTCCCGACCGCCTTGGGTAGCTATGCTGACATGGCGACCATGTGGGCCGAGGGACGAAAGGTTACGCCGCACATAAGCGCCGCCGACCATGTCCAGAACGACATCCACGCCACGCCCGGACGTTGCGCCTCGCAAAACTTCGACGAAATCGTGGCTTTTGTAATCAATCGCGAGTTCGGCACCGAGTTCAAGGCACGCGGCCGCTTTTCGCGCATCCCCGACCGTCACAATAACTTTTGCGCCAAAAACTTTAGCCATTTGAATGGCCATGGTCCCTATACCGCTGCTGCCGCCGTGCACCAGAAGTGTCTCGCCGCTTTGCAGGCGGCCATCCTCAAAGACATTGGCCCAGACAGTCACGATCGCTTCCGGCAACGCCGCGGCTTCGTTCATCGAAAACCCGTCCGGGACTGGAAGGCAATGTCCTTCGGCAACCACGACATATTCGGCATAGCCCCCGCCCGCCATCAAGGCACAGACCCGGTCCCCAACCGCATAGCGCTTGACGCCTGGCCCGAGAGCCGTAACGGTGCCGGCGACCTCCATGCCGAGAATATCGCTGGCGCCCGATGGTGGCGGATATTTACCTTGGCGCTGCAGGATATCGGCGCGATTAAGTCCGGCAGCAGCGACGCGCACGAGCACCTCTTGGGCTGACGGAGTCGGAACCGGGCGTTCGGACCAATGCAATAGGTCGGCCGAACCCGCACCACGGCACTCCACGACATGCATCATGCGCAGTCCTTAGGTCGATGGGATTTCGCGGGATGCTAGCGCCGTGAGCCGACTCCCCGCAAGCCGCTCTTATGCGTGGCTGTGCCGATGCGTCGGGAGGATAAAAAGAAATTTGGCGTGCGCACCGGCCGAGGCTTCAAGCCGCGCGTCGGCGTAGGTCCTGGCCTCGTTGCGGATGCCGTCCTTCAGCTGCGCAAAAGTAAGGCCGTCCTGTTTGAGCCCCGCCTCAAGGATTTGCGTTGCCAGCTTCTCACCAAGAGGCCAATTGGCGACGGCCGGCTCAATAACGCGCAGCATCCTGGCGTAAGTACGTTTGACCGAGCCTGCGCTCTCGCTAAGATCAAGGTAACGGAAAAAGAGTTCGTAAAGTACCTTGCCACCGCTCGCCATCCGGGGCTCGAACAGAGCTGTCCGCATAGCCTCATGTGCGCGTTTGGAGGGGTAAAGCTTGACGATGGGCCTGGCGTCGAGGGCGAGCTTCATGGGAGCTGCGATCTTGTCGATCTCCGCCGCCGATAAGATGGCGTCACGGGATTTTTTCATCTCTAGAGCACAAGGATGGGGCGCGTGCGCATGGAACAGCTCAACAAGTTCTTTCCATCTCAATTCGTGATGGCTTTGCCGCTCCGCCTCCCGCCAGGCTCGCATAAGCTCAATGCAAAGTCGGGGCCTTAGATGCCGGTTGGCATCCGCCGAAATAACCAAATTTTCGATATTTTTCCGATCCACGAGGAACTCTCTTTTTAATCTTTCAACTTGCCTAGTTTACCTTAAAAAGGTTAAGTGGTTCATAACAAAAAACGCGGCATTTTCGCTAAAGTGCCGCCAAACGTTAATGGGTCCCAGGGAATCCGGCGGCGAGACCCCTGTTGATCCAGAAAATCTAACCCGCAGTGCCAAGCCGCTTGGGTCGCCATTAAGAATTATTAGTCTCAGAACGTCCGGATCGGCCGGAGCTAAATCGAGATTTAAAAGGAAGCGTCATGACCTCATCCCGCGTCATCATTTTCGACACGACCCTCCGCGACGGCGAGCAGTCGCCAGGCGCAGCAATGAACCTCGAGGAAAAACTACGTATTGCGGAGGTGCTTGAAGAGCTCGGAGTCGATGTCATGGAAGCCGGCTTCCCTGTTGCTTCAAAAGGGGATTTCGAGGCGGTACTGGAAATTGCCAAAGCGATCAAGAATTCCACCGTATGCGGTCTTTCGAGAGCCCAGCCTGGCGATATCGAACGCTGTGCCGAAGCTTTGAAGCCGGCTGCCCGTGGGCGCATCCACACTTTCATATCGACCTCGCCCCTGCACATGCAGTTCAAATTACAAATG
>JALYJG010000136.1 GCA_030775365.1 Pseudomonadota bacterium | reverse complement strand
CTCGAAGAGCGCGGTCCCATGATCGTCACGCCCGGCATGAAGGTCTATGAAGGCATGATCATCGGCGAGCATTCGAAGAGCAACGATCTCGACGTCAATGTGCTCGAAGGCAAAAAGCTCACGAATATCCGCACCACGAGCAAGGACGAGGCCGTGCGCCTAACGCCGCCTCTGCAGATGTCGCTCGAGAAATCGCTGGCTTACATTGCCGATGACGAGCTTGTCGAAGTCACGCCGAAATCGATCCGATTGCGCAAGCGCTATCTCGATCCAAATATGCGTAAACGCATGGCCAAGCAGGCCGAGGCGTAACGAGATAGGGTTGTAAAGCCGTGTCATTAGCCGAAAAACGGGCCTTACAGATCGCTGTCGGCATTGGCGCCTGCGTGCCTGTCTTGGCGGGCGTCGCAGGGGTCTTTATGGGACCAGCGATGATCCCTGGGCCGGAGGCTCTGTCATTGCCG
This sequence comes from Pseudomonadota bacterium, assembly GCA_030775365.1. GTDB lineage: Bacteria > Pseudomonadota > Alphaproteobacteria > UBA9219 > UBA9219 > JALYJG01. The sequence goes on along the minus strand of JALYJG010000136.1, from coordinate 5,429 downwards.
CTGGATAGCCATTTCAGGTATCTCTCAGGCCTTTTATTGGGCATAGGGCTTGCTTTCTGGACGACGATCCCGGCTCTCGAAAGCAAGGGTGGGCGTTTCCGCCTGCTCTGCCTTATTGTCTTTATCGGCGGGCTGGGGCGGCTTTGCTCGCTTATAGCCCTGGGTCCCCCCGGCCGGTCCATGCTGTTTGGCCTTGCCATGGAGCTCGTTGTGACGCCTCTCTTTGCCTGGCTTCAGTATCTGCTGGAGACCAAAATGCTCAAGCAGCGGTCACTTCCGTCCCTCGACAGCCGTAGTTTCTGATATTGAAGCTTTGCGAGGCTTGCTGTATGGCACGGCAGGCTATTTTTTTAGAGAGGAGAGATCGCATGAACATTTTTAAGGGCCTTATGGGCCGCGCGGCCGAGATGGAAATTGCCATGCTCATGAACATGTTCATCGAGAAAAATGGCGGGGTCCAGGGAATCGTCAGTCAATTCGAAGCGAAAGGGCTAGGTGAGGCCGCCCGCTCCTGGATCTCGACAGGCGCCAATCAGGCGATTACGCCCGATCATATCCGCCAGGTGTTCGGCTCGGAGCTTATGCAAAAGCTCGGCGAGACGCTTGGGGTATCGCCGGACCAGATCTCCCAAAAACTCGCCGAAATGCTGCCTCAGGCGATCAGCAATGCAACCCCAAATGGTACCGTGCCGGCAGCTGCCGCCACGTTCCCGCCCATGGACGTCAAGACAGGTTAATTAACAAGCGTTACTTCTTTGGTCCGGATCCTGTGCCGCCGCCAAACCCGCTGCCCATCGACCCGCCGCCTAGTGAATTAGTCATGCCGGTAAAGGCGTTCTGGAAGTGGGACCAGAACATTTTCTGCATTTGCTCGGCCCCTTGCATGCCCGCCGGCATCCAGGCCTTCATGATGGTCTCGGGATCCATGGCATTCATGCCGGCCTGAATACGCTGCTGCATGTCCTTCATAAGCGCTTCCTGCATCGGCTGCACATCTGGCAGGCCCATAAAGGCGCGGGCTTCTTCGGGCGTACATTCGACATTGACCGTGAATTTCATGGCGCGTCTCCTTTTGGGGGCTGGCTCAGGGCTGGCTCGGGTCTGGCTCGGGGCGGGCTGGCAATTAGGTGGGGGGTCGGTTGGGGACTGGATGGGGTTTGTCGCTTGCGTAGCAAGCGGGAGCTTTTTGCACCCGCACGCAGCTAATCCCTAGCAGTCATCCCAGCATCCCTCAAGCGACCTTATTTTACCCCTTGTTTAGGATTGGATTGTTACCATCTATGCATGGTACCCTGAAGCTCATCGGGCGTCATAATGGAGGGTTTCCAGTGCTCTCGCGTAACCTCGAACGAACCTTGCACCGCGCTTTGGCCCTCGCCAATGAACGCCGTCACGAATATTCGACACTCGAACATCTTTTGATGGCCCTGACCGAAGATCAGGACGCTGTCGCCGTGATGCGCGCCTGCGGTGTGCAGATCGATCGCCTGCGTCTCGAGCTCGTCAAATATCTCGATGAAGAGCTTCTAAGTCTTATCGCGCCCGACAGCAACGAAGACGCCAAGCCCACCGCTGGCTTTCAGCGCGTCCTGCAGCGGGCCGTCATTCATGTGCAGTCCTCCGGTCGCGAGGAAGTGACAGGCGCCAACATTCTGGTTTCGCTGTTCTCGGAACGCGAAAGCCATGCGGTCTATTTCCTGCAAGGCCAGGACATGACGCGCTTCGATGCGGTCAATTACATCTCACACGGTATCACGAAGTCAAAATCAGGGGCGAGCGCGCAAGCCAGCGGCACAGCTAGCGGAACCGAAGAGGAAACAGGGGCCGAACGCACGAACAAGCGCGGGCCCGAGGCTTTGGAGGCCTATTGCACCAATCTCAATCACCGTGCGCAGGAAGGTAAAATCGATCCTTTGATCGGTCGCGTGCCGGAGGTCGAGCGCACGATCCAAATCCTTTGCCGGCGGCAAAAAAATAACCCGCTTTATGTGGGCGACCCCGGCGTCGGCAAGACGGCCATCGCTGAAGGCTTGGCCAGGCGCATCATTTCGGGCGAAGTGCCGGAAGTCTTGCGCAGTTCGGTCATTTACGGGCTCGATATGGGCACCTTGCTGGCGGGTACGCGCTACCGGGGCGATTTCGAGGAACGGCTCAAAAACGTTCTTTCGGAACTTAAAAATATTCCAGGCGCCATTCTGTTTATCGACGAGATCCACACTGTAATCGGCGCCGGCGCGACCTCGGGCGGCTCTATGGATGCCTCGAATCTTCTGAAGCCCGCTCTCGCCAACGGCACGCTGCGCTGCATCGGCTCCACGACCTACAAGGAATATCGTAATTATTTCGAAAAGGACCGTGCGCTTGTGCGACGCTTCCAGAAGATCGACGTCAATGAGCCCAATCAGGAAGACGCCGTCAAGATCCTGACCGGGCTCAAGCCCTATTACGAAGAGCACCACAAGGTTCAGTTCACGCCGGAGGCCGTGCGCAGCGCTGTCGAATTGTCGACGCGTTATATCGGCGATCGCAAGCTGCCGGATAAAGCGATCGATGTGCTCGATGAAGCTGGCGCTTCGCAAATGCTGCTGCCGCCCGATAAGCGAAAAACTGTCATCGGCGTCGAAGACATCGAAATCGTCATCGCTAAGATCGCCCGCATTCCGCCAAAGACCGTCAATCAGGATGATCGCGAAACCTTGCGCAATCTCGATCGCGATCTGAAAGCCATGGTCTATGGGCAGGACAACGCGATCGCGGCACTTGTGGCAGCGATCAAGCTTGCCCGCGCCGGCTTGCGCGAGCCCGAAAAACCGATCGGCTCATATCTATTCTCAGGCCCCACAGGGGTCGGCAAGACCGAAGTTGCCCGCCAATTAGCCGCCAGCCTCGGCATCGAGCTCAAGCGTTTCGATATGTCCGAATATATGGAGCGCCACAGTGTTTCGCGCCTGATCGGCGCGCCTCCGGGTTATGTCGGTTTCGATCAGGGAGGTCTTCTGACGGATGCGATCGACCAGCATCCGCACTGCGTCCTGTTGCTCGACGAAATCGAAAAGGCGCATATGGACCTTTTCAATATTCTTTTGCAAGTCATGGATCATGGCAAGCTCACCGACCACAACGGCAAGGTCATCGATTTCCGCAATGTGATCCTAGTCATGACGACGAATGCAGGCGCTGCTGATCTGGCCAAACATGCGATCGGCTTTGAGCGCTCGCAACGCACGGGTGAAGACACGGAAGCCATCAATCGGCTCTTTACGCCCGAGTTCCGCAATCGTCTGGATGCCATCATTCCGTTCAACGCACTCACAACAGAGATTATCGATCGCGTCGTCGATAAATTCGTTCTGCAGCTCGAGGGGCAGCTCGCCGATCGCGGTGTCACGATCGAGCTCTCGCCTGAAGCTCGGGCATGGCTCGGCAAAAAGGGTTACGACCAGATGTATGGCGCGCGCCCCCTTGGCCGGGCGATGCAAGAGCATCTCAAAAAGCCCTTGGCCGAGGAGTTATTGTTTGGTGCCTTGCAAAAGGGCGGGGTAGCTCTCGTGGGCTATGATAAGGAGAGCGATAAGCTGACCTTTAAATATCAGCCCTCGCCGACCCTGCCGCCGACCTCGGGTGAAGGTAAAAAAGCCCAAGAACTGGCCTGATCGGGCAAAAGCGGGCCGGTTTGCCTAGGCGACAGACCCTATCCAAACCGGCGGGCCTGTGATAGGAAAATCCCCCTGCTAATGGGGGATCGTCTAACGGTAGGACAACAGACTCTGACTCTGTTTATCTAGGTTCGAATCCTAGTCCCCCAACCAAAATAGGCGTCAATGAAGTCCTGCGCCTGAGCAGGCCTCATGCGGGAACCGAGATCCAGCCTTTCGGATCGGTATTTTCCTTCGCAGAGAGGACTGTAAAAAGAAACACCTTAGCTCATGGTAAAACCCGCCGAACTTCTGAAAGCTTGGACAACAGTCGAGGTGCTTTCTCCCAACCCGACACCGGACAAGTCGGAGATGGAAGATGGACGGCTTATCCATTCTTCGGACGAGGCAGAACCATGGTCCAATCCGGAGCATGACCGGAAAGCGGGCGAAAACTCGCTTTACTGGATGCTGTATCTCGGCAGTCTCGATCTCTCAAAAGCCAACAGTATTATCCTCGATGCATTTCCGGACGACCAGAGCGATGAGCGGAGACCGGGAGGAAAGAAGTCGCCGCTGGCGATCCTTCTGCTCGATGAAAACGGTCAACCGGTTCCTGGTAAGGCGACCCTTTCTAGCTTTGCCTGGGGTATTGGGAAATTACGCGAGCAGAAAATTGCCGAACTTGTGGAGTTTCCGGGTGTCGCGGCCTCCGTTCTCGAGGGTCTGAAATCCCGCGTCGGCTCACAGGACGAGGAAGGAAAATTCGCCCCCGCGACAGGAGATGATATAGCCGGCGCTATCGAGTGGCTCGTCGAGGAATTGAATCTGGACAGTGCGTTGGCAAAGGCAGAATGGAAGGCGGCCCGCATCGCCATGCGGAAAGCGAACGCCGATCCGCCGGAGCCGGATATTCTAAATAGCTTCTTTCTGGACGAGCTCGCGGCTATCCGTGGCGCATGGAATAAGAAAGACATCGGAGTGGCCCTCAAAGCCTACGTCGCCGGCCAGCCACGGCAGAACCGGCAGGACATTCTGGAAGATAAGGCGCTGCTGAAAAATCTGTTGCAGCCGGGGAAATTTCCGCCGGCCCGCTGGCCGGGACGTGGCCGGCATCCGCTCGTCTTAATGCAGCAGGCTGCGGTCAACCATGCGATTGAGGAGTTGGACGATAGCGGCCTCGTAGCGATCAACGGGCCGCCGGGTACTGGAAAAACCACACTGCTGCGCGACATGGTTGCAGCCATTGTCGCTCAGCGGGCGGCGGCATTGGCAGAATTTGATGATCCCGAGGAGGCTTTTTCCTATACCCCGATGCAGGATAAGAAAGGCAACAAAGAACATCGCTATCTGCTTGATAAAACACTTATCGGCTATGAGATAGTGGTTGCCTCATCCAACAACAAAGCCGTCGAGAATATCAGCCGTGCGATACCCGCGGCCGATGCCCTCGCCGATGATTTCGACCCGACATTGCGATATTTTCCTTCCATAGCCGACCAGCTGCTTGCTGCTGATGAGCCGGACGACCGTAAGCATATCTATAGCGGTACTTGCTGGGGCCTTAGCGCCGCCGTAACTGGAAATACGAAGAAGCGAAACGCCTTTATCGACATTTTTTGGTGGAAAAACCTTAAAGAATACCTCTGGGCAATTGATGGCAGGTCCGGTGACCACCCGATTTTTGCCCACGAAAGTCCTCCATTGACACATCAGGTGGCTCTCAAGGCCTGGAAAAAGGCGCAAGCGGATTTCGGTGAAAAACTTGCAAAAATAAGGGGGTTGGTGCAGTCC
>JALYJG010000135.1 GCA_030775365.1 Pseudomonadota bacterium | reverse complement strand
TTTGAAGAGAATGGAGTACCAAAGAAGGCGCAACCGCTCAAGGCAAACACGGATTCACGCAACAGCCTCGAGGCGCCCCTCCCGGAAGCTACGATGACGCTGGAGCCAGGGGCCGCGTGGCAGCAGTTGCGTGCGATGTTGCGCGAGCGTTTCGGGGAAACAGCGTTCCGCCGTTGGCTTGAGCCCGTCACGGGAACCGTCGAGATGGACAGTGTTGACGGCAGCGCAGCGCTTATATTAACGCTTCCAACACGTTTCATGCGCGACTGGGTCGAGGCGCATTACGGCGAAACTATTCGCGCGTTATGGATTCAGGTCGCCAAGCGTGGCCGGGTTGATCTCAATGTTCTTTCGCCGCTCGCCAAGGCCGCAACCGCTCGAGAGGCTCCGTCAACGACTCTTGAGACCGGCGCGGACGAGCGCCCGCCTGCCAGTCTACCGCCGTCGCTAATCACGAACTCCAGCGGCGAGTCCATGGCGGAGCTCGATCCGCGCTTTACGTTTGAAAATTTTGTCGTCGGCAAGTCGAACGAGTTGGCCTATGCCGCGGCGCGCCGTGTCGCCGACACCGAGAACCCCAGCTTTAATCCACTTTTTCTCTATGGTGGTGTCGGCCTAGGCAAGACCCATCTGATGCACGCGATCGCTTGGCATATCCGGCGGAATTTCCCCCAGCGTAGTGTTATTTACATGTCCGCGGAAAAGTTCATGTACCAATTCGTGCGGGCGCTTCGCTTCAAAGACACGGTCACGTTCAAAGATCAGTTTCGCTCGGTCGACGTTTTGATGATCGACGATGTGCAGTTTATCGGCGGAAAGGACACCACGCAGGAAGAGTTCTTCCACACTTTTAATGCCCTGGTCGACCGTAACCGCCAGGTCATTATTTCCGCCGATAAATCGCCCCAAGATCTTGATCGCCTCGAAGAGCGCTTGCGTTCGCGTCTCGGTTGGGGACTGGTCGCCGATCTACATCCGGTAACCTACGAACTGCGCCTTGGCATTCTGCATGCAAAAGCTGAAAAGATGGGTTGCCCCGTTCCGGACAAGGTTCTTGAATTCCTGGCGCACAAGATTGCATCCAATGTGCGTGAACTCGAAGGTGCCCTTAATCGTATCGCGGCGCATGCCAGCCTCGTTGGCCGCACGATCACGCTTGAAATGACGCAAGAAGTTCTGGCGGATCTTTTGCGCTCGAGCGAGCGGCGCATCACGATCGACGAGATCCAGAAGAAGGTCGCCGAACACTATAATATTCGAGTCTCCGATATGCATTCGGCCCGGCGTGCACGCCAGGTCGCCAGGCCGCGTCAGGTGGCTATGTATCTCGCCAAACAACTCACGCCCCGTAGCCTGCCCGAAATCGGCCGTAAGTTCGGCGGGCGCGACCATACGACCGTGATTCACGCCGTCCGCCGGATCGAGGAACTGTCGGCCTTTGATCCGGTCTTCAGAGAAGACGTCGATCTGCTGCGGCGTTTGCTGCAAGCCTAGCTATCTTGGCGGCGTCAGCAACGCCCGACAGGCCAAGCCCTATTCTTTTTATTGGCGGGCCTGCAATCTCTAAGCGCCGTCCGGTCCGCCGAGGATCGCTTTCTTAACAAGATGCCGCGTGACGGCCGCTCCTACGATCGCGCCCGGGCCTGTTTCGACGAGGAGCCCGCCAACCGTCGTCGCGGCTGCGTCCGATGCCAGTTCAGCCGTGATCTTGCGAAGCGTTCCAGGGTTCTTTTTATCCTTCATGTCATTCATCCCGCAAATTGTTCAAGCGTGAGGCTCGCCTGGTATCATAAGCCCGGACGCTGAAAAGACGGTGAATAATAGCTAACCCATTGGAAAGTCGTAAGACTTTATGCCTTTGGGCCATAGTAGAAGGACCGAACTGCGGGCAGCTTTGCGTTAGCCTTTGTCAGGCGCCGCCTGAAGCGTCCAGAACCGGGCCGGGCGAGCTCGCGTGCATTTGCCCTTTTGTGTAACGAGTCAAAGCTCTAAAAGAGAGCTGCAATTCTGTGGAGGATGACGTGCCTCGCTTGAAGGTTGTGACCCAAATCAGGGGTAGTGCGGTTTTGTCGTTGATGATTGGATTGTCTGCTCTATCGTCCCCCACCCTAGCGCAGACAGAAAGCGACCTGATCAATCCTTGGGCGCTGATCGGTGATGCGCTGCCGGCCCCAGCTCAGGGGTCCGATAAGTCCAGCTATTCGGTTTTCAATCCTGTACCTCTCGATCAGATGAGGCCTTTCAGTACCGACCGCCCGGGCAAGACGCACAGTTCGCTCACGGTGGACGCAGGGCATTTTCAACTGGAATCCGATTTTATCAATTACACTTATGATCGTTACGCGCAAAGCGGCCAGGTGACGCACGCCTATAGCCTCGCGACCCCGATAGTCAAAATGGGCGTGACCAACTGGCTGGATCTCGAGGCGGCGTTCGCTTTTTATAATCACACGCAAGTAACCGATCGCGTGAGCGGCGTCACCCAAAAGGGGAGCGGCTTTGGCGACGTCTATCTGGGGGGCAAGATTAATGTCTTCGGCAATGATAGTGGAGCGCAATCCCTTGGCCTCTTGCCGTTCATAAAAATTCCTTCGGCACCGGATGGGGTTGGCAATGGTGTCATCGAGTACACGCTCAACGCGCCTTACACGATCAATCTCGACACTCTATGGTCGATCACGCTTGAGCCGGCGCTGGGACGACTTAAAAATTCGGCCGATACCGGGCTGCATGGCGATTACAGCTTTCTCGTCAATCTGAACCGTCCACTGTTTTTCAAGGCCGTAACGGCCGCGCTTGAATTAGCGGCTGAATATTCCGATCAGGGGCAGGCGACACCGCGCTACACGCTCGATCCGTCCTTGCAATGGCTGGTCGCGCCGCAGCTACAGCTCGATGCGGGCGCCTATATCGGTTTGAATAAGGCCGCGCCGGATTGCACGGCTTATACAGGGATCTCGTTCCGCTTTTAGGCCGTTATGTCGACGAGGCTGCCGCGCGGCAAATTACCAGATCGGTTTGGAGACTTCGTCGTGAGCGGGACGGCCGAAGGCTTGGCGGGGGCTCCGGCTTTTTGCAGCTGGCTGACAAAATCCTGCGTTGACGGCTGTCCCGACTTCAGCGCCGTGAGCGGGGCTGAAAGCTGAGCGCGAAGCTGCGCAGTGATCGCGGATGTGCTTGAGATGGGGTCGGCCATGACGTTGTCCCTTAAAACTGCGTGTCGCTTAAATTAGAAAACCTGCAAGCATAAACCCACCATATATAAGGTGATGGGCGACACATAAGAAACCCGTCCTGGGACACGAAAGCGGACGTCCTGTTCCGCCAAGCTCGGGTAGTATACTGCCCAAACCACAATAAAAGCTTAACCCTCTGCTGAAAAAACGCAAGCTGAAATTAACCATAATCCATGCGAGTCGGGGCACGTTTGGGATCTCAATAAGGCGGGAGACCGATCTGTCCGACGGTGCCGGAGTGAGCAAAGAGAGGGGCCGTCAACGATGTAAGGCCAGGTGTTAAAATGCTGCGTAGGCTGGATACCGTGATGGCCGTAATTTCAATGGCTCCAAGTGAAGTATTTGAAACGAGTCACGCGCTGAGCGGATCGTCCCTTCCGCAGAGAGCTATGACGCCACACCACCTATCGCGGCCATCATTTCCAGACTCGTTGGTCCTTTTCCAACTATGGATGTGACTACCTCTTACTGGTTTGTCCGAACCCCGAACCTGACCTTCTGTAGCTGACGTTACACACCTTACCTTGAGTGCGTGAACTGTCTGAGCGGTCTGCCTCACCTTAGTGTGTGTTTGGGGAGTGATTTGACCCGCCGCCTATTGGGGTGCGCGCGATCGCTTTTCAAACTCGGCACTTTTCTTTGTCTGTCGCGTGCAAAGCTCGAAGCGTATGCTCGCTAAGAGTGTCCTTAAGTTATGTGCGTTGATGATGGAAGCCGGGTGCGTTCGCGCCACCAGACCTTTCCTTATTGACGGACAGGGTTCTAATCCGTTAACTTCAAACATAACGCCGCGCATACATGCCTCCCCCCCCTGCACAAATTCTGCGCACAAGTTCTGCTCACAAAGCCCGCCCACCAAGCTCACCAGCCGGCCAGCCTCGAGGGCCCTCGTTAGTACAGGTTGTTAAAGTTGTGGGAAACATTGTGTTTTCAGCCAGCCTCCTGAATCGGGGACAACATGCGCTACCTCCTTGTAGGCAATGGACCGGCCCCAGATATCGAAGCGGCCGCGGAACAGGCCGATGTCATCGTCCAGATTAATCGCTGCATTCATGCGGATCGGCTGCCCGCAGAGCGAACCCGCTATATTTTTCTTGTGAATACGGATGTCAATTTGTCGGCCCGGGTCGTGGACGAACTTTATGCGGCGCGTGACAGCTTTAAGAATGTCTCGATCGTTCGCGCAAGAAATCCAACCTTGTACACATTTAAAAAGCTCCTCTTGATTGCGCAGGGAAAGGGGCGATGGCGGAATTTTCGACTGTCCCCAGCCTGGAAGCGTTTGCGGAAGCTTTGGCCAGTACAGAAGGTTTCTCTCGTGTCGAGCTTTATCCTCGAAGTAGAAATGTCCAGCCGCGGCATGCCGCTCGACTTTCAGCCGAGCACCGGGCTTATTGCTTATCGCTGGTTAAGGGCGCGATTGAAGCCGGGCGATAGTCTCGATATTGCGGGCTTTACTTTCGAAGGTTGGGATCGCCATCCTTGGAGGATCGAGCGCCAACTGGTGCATCCGATTTATGGAGAGGCCGATCTGAGCCGCGCGGATGAGGATGGTGCCGGGGGCCGATCGGCGGCTGCCTAGCCCGCCTTCCGCTTTCGCGTCTTAAATTCGCCGGGCCCGCCGCCGGGATAAACGCCGCGTTTTATCTCGCTCGGCCGTCGGTCGCTTAATGGCCTGCGACTTGTCCACCTTATCGACCTTGTCCGTCATACTCGTAAGCCCCGCACGCGCGAGCCACCACTTTCTCGCGGCCACTAGAGACCATATCGCTTCAACGACGCCAAACGGCCAGGCGCCTTGCAGAAAACCATAAAGGGAACCAAGGGCGCAGGCGAAGGCGAAGCCGAGGACAAACAAGGTGTGGCGCGCCTCAAGGGCGTAGCACACGAGCATGGCCGTGACCGCAAAAAGGCCAAACAGGGTAAGACTATTCATCTTCGCTCGACATCGTAAGTGGTCTCAAATACGTCATGCGGCGGTGACCCATCCAAAGGATCAGGCGCCCCGCAGTCTCACCTCGGCCCATGGGCCGAAGCGGCCCGCGTTTTGGCATCTGGAGTGAGTATAATCTCGAGAGGTGCCATGCCCGAATGTTCATTGAGGCTCTGCAACGCTTCGCCAACGGCCTTTTGTTTTTGCACGCCGCCCGTTCGCAGGCTTGCGCGGGCATTCTCAACGCTCGAGCGGATCGCGCGCGTGAACACGGCATGCGTGTCCTGGGGGTCGATATCATCCCGCATAAACGCATAGGCACGGCGAATGACGGTCGCGAATTTAGCGAGGATCTCTTCCGCCTGCGGACCGGTCGTGGCCGGTTGGAGAAGGCGCTCAAAAAGGCTCAAAGCGTATTGCGGGGCGTCCTCCTTTGCTACGTGGGGCGCTGCTTCCAGCAGCATCCTTGTGGCCAAAGGGCTCGGATGGCGCGTAAGAAGCTGGCCGGCTCTTTCGTAAAGCAGAGAGGCAAAATCCTCGTCAATTCCGTTCGGCCTAGGCGCTTGCGGGGCGGGCATGTATCGTTTTCCGTCAATGGTTTCTGAATAAGGGGGTATCTAACGATTATTGGCGATCTATTGTCAATTCTCGGAACACCGGAACAAAGCGGGGCGAATTAGCGCGGCAGGTTGCTGCGACCACCTCACGCGAGGAACGTCAATGAGCACAACTTTGGTTAAGGCACCCCCGGAGAATACAAGCGAGAGCAACCAGCGAGAGCAACCAGCGAGAG
>JALYJG010000134.1 GCA_030775365.1 Pseudomonadota bacterium | reverse complement strand
GTTTCAAGGCTCGTAGCGCGGAACTCGCCCGTCTCACTCATGCCGCCCGCAAAACATAGATCCAAAGCCTGGTTGCGCAGGCAATGGCCCTCATCAAGTAAGAGCAGCGGCAGGTGAGCGAGATCCGACATCGCGACTTCAGTTCGGGTGGCCATCGGATGGTCGCTCCGGCAGGCCAGGAAAAAAGGATCATCGAACAGATGCGCGGTTTCAAGATTTTGCCCCTCAACCGGAAGAGAGAGCAGCGCCGCATCGAGCGTACCGCCACGAAGTTCTTCCGTCAGCACAGGGGATTTTTCCTCGATGAGCCGCGGAATCAGCCGGGGAAAACCGGCGCTGATCATGGGCATGATTTTGGGCAGGTAATAAGGGGCCAGCGTCGGAAACACACCAAGCCGAAAAATCCCGGCCATCGGGTCGCTATGCGCTTGGGCGATCTCGACCAGGCGACGGCTTTCGTTGACGATCCCGCGGGCGACATCAAGAATAGACTTGCCCGGCTGGGTCAGCGTGAGCCGCTTGTTATTGCGCTCGAAGATAAGCACCCCCAAATATTCTTCGAGCTTTTTCAACTGGATACTGAGCGTGGACTGGCTGACATGGCAACGCGCCGCCGCCTTGGCCATGCTGCCCAGGTCATTGATAGCCACGATATAATCGAGGTCGCGCAAGTTCATACTTTGATCCTATCAATGAAAATCGATAAAAACAATATATTGTATAAAGGCAGCTTCTTCGGGCATAGTGGGGCAACGGTATCAAAAAGCCGGTCGATTTACGATAAAACACCCACAAAGAACCACGAGGACATCATGATAGGCATCGGACAGAAATTTCCCGCATTCAACCTCAAAGCTGTCGTTTCCAACGATATCAAGACGGCTTTCAAGGATGTGACGCATGAGACGCATAAGGGCAAATGGCTCGTCGTTTTCTTTTGGCCCAAGGACTTCACATTCGTCTGTCCCACAGAGATCGCCGAATTTGGTAAATTGAGCCAAGCCTTCGCCGATCGGGATGCGCAAGTTTTAGGCGTAAGCATCGATTCTGAATTCGTGCATTTGGCCTGGCGCCAGAACCACAAGGATCTGAACAACCTGCCCTTCCCGATGCTGGCGGATATCAAGCGGGAGCTGTCCTCAGCGCTCGGCATCCTGGATCCGCAGGAAGGTGTTGCGCAGCGCGCGACTTATATCGTCGATCCAGATGGCATCGTGCGCTTCACGATGGTCACCGATCTCAGTGTCGGCCGCAATGTGAAGGAAGTCATGCGCGTTCTGGACGCTCTGCAGACGGATGAGCTTTGCCCCTGCAACTGGGAAAAAGGCAAGGACACGCTGAAAGTCGCCTAAATAGAAAAGAGCCCAGGGCCGGCGGTTTTCGCCGGCCCTCATTTCTTGCCTTCAGGAGCCTCCCATGGGTATCGCAAATCTAAAAGCCAGCCTCGGCGATTACGCCAAGGATATATCCCTTAATTTAGACACTGTCCTTTCGGATACAGGGGCACCAGATCTCACCGAAGGCCAGATCGCCGGCATTGCTCTCGCTTCCGCCTATGCCACCCGCAATGCCGAGACCGTCGCGGCTCTCGAAGACGAAATGGCCGGCAAGCTCGACGTGGCGACACGCCGCGCCGCCAAGGCAGCCGCTACAGTTATGGCGATGAACAACGTCTATTACCGCTTCATACATACCGTGCATGATGAAGAACTGAGCAAGCTTCCGGCGCGGCTGCGCATGAACGTTATCGGCAACCCCGGCATTGCCAAGCTCGATTTCGAACTTATGAGTCTGGCCGTCTCCTCGATCAATGGCTGCGGGATGTGCATGGAATCGCATATGCACGAAGTCCTCAAAGGGGGCCTGACCAAGACAGGCGTGCAGTCCGCCATTCGCATTGCAGCCACGATCCAGGCAGCGGCGCAGGCCGCCTTTCTGTCGGCAAGCCCCTAAGCCACCTCGTCTTGCCGGGCCGCCCCCAGTTCGTGCTTGACAGTTTTGCGAGCCGGGGTGTACGTGGCAATCCAAGTCGGGCAAGAGCCCAGTCATGACGAATTTGCGAGAGAAAGATGGACGGCGACAGTAGTTGCATCCCTGCGAAATTTTTCGGGATGCACGACATATGTCTCAAACAGTCCCTGCACCGTAAACGGGATTGCAGGCCGGTCGACGAGGGGTAAGCATCCCTCAGCCCCCGCCTGAACCCCGATTTTGGCGCAAGGTTGTCCGGGGGGGGGTTAACTATGAAAAATATCGGCAACCTGATCAGGGAAGGCGGAAGTCGTTTTTCGAGACTTTTAGGCGCCCATGAGGGCAAAGCAGCGGCTTTGCCGGCTGTATCATCTCTCCTTACCGAAATCGCGCGGCTGGATCAGTTAAGCGCTCTCGAGCGGCTCCGCAGCACAGCCGACGGGCTCACGACGACCGAGGCTGAAACGCGGCTCGAGACTTACGGCAAGAACGCGATTGCCCGCGAAAAACACAAGAATATTGCGCAGCAGCTCTTTGAGCGTTTGATCAACCCGCTCAACGTGATGCTGCTCGTCCTCATCGTTCTCAACATCTTTGTGCTCGACGACTTCGAATCCGCCGCTGTCGTCATGCTGATGGTCATCCTCAGCGTGTCCATGTCGTTTCTGCAGGAATACCGCTCCGACCGCGCAGCTGAGAAATTGCGCGCCATGGTCAGCACGACGGCGACTGTCCTGCGCCAGGCGCTCGAAGACGAGGCCCAGCTCGAAAATGCCCCTAGGGATGCGCGTAAATCGCAGCGCGTCGAACTGCCCATCGAAAATCTGGCGCCGGGCGACATCCTCTGGCTATCCGCCGGCGATATGATTCCGGCCGATGTGCGCATCTTGTCGGCACGAGACCTCTTTATCAATCAGTCGGCGCTGACGGGCGAAGCGCTGCCGATCGAGAAGTTTCCGACGGCTGTCGAGAAGGCGACGGAGCCACTGGCGCTCGGCAATATCTGCTTTATGGGCAGCCATGTCACGAGCGGCACCGCCAAAGCCGTTGTGGTAACGACGGGAGCGCAAACCTATTTCGGCACGCTGGCGCATGCGATTACCGGTATGCGGGTGCGCACGAGTTTCGAAAAAGGCATCAACCGCTTCACCTGGCTCATGATCAGCTTCATGCTGCTGATGGTGCCCTTGGTCTTCGTGATCAATGGTTTTACCAAGGGCAACTGGATGGAGGCTTTTATCTTCGCGATGTCCGTCGCCGTCGGCCTTACGCCTGAAATGCTGCCGATGATCGTCACGGTCAATCTCAGCAAGGGCGCGCTAGCCATGTCGCGTAAAAAAGTCATCGTCAAGCGGCTCAACTCCATTCAGAATTTTGGCGCGATGGACGTGTTATGCACGGACAAAACAGGCACGCTGACGCAAGACAAGGTGATCATGAAGCGCCATGTCGATCTTCACGGTGAAGATTGCGACGAAGTGCTGCAATACGCCTATCTGAACAGCTATTACCAGTCCGGACTCAAAAACCTATTGGACGTAGCCGTGCTCCAGCACGCCGAAATCCGGCAGGATTTGCATCTCGAAACCTATGCGAAAATTGATGAGATCCCTTTTGATTTCGTTCGTCGCCGCATGTCCGTCGTCGTCGAAAAAGATAAGCGCCAGCACATTCTTGTGTGCAAGGGCGCTGTCGAGGAGATTTTGAGCGTCTGCACCAAGGGCGAACTTGGGCGCAATGTGTTCGATATGACGATGACGCATCAGGAGGAGATAAGCGCGCTGGCTCGCGGCCTCAACGAGGATGGCTTTCGGGTTATCGCTGTTGCGCATAAGGATATGCCCCCTGAGCAGACCGCCTACAGCGTCAAGGATGAGTGCAGCCTGACACTGATCGGCTTTATCGCCTTTCTCGACCCGCCCAAGGATAGTGCCCCCCAGGCAATCGCGGCGCTTCATCAGCACGGGGTCCAGGTCAAGGTTTTAACAGGAGATAACGACATCGTAGCCAGGCGCGTATGCCGCGATGTCGGACTTCAAATCGAAGGCACGCTGCTTGGTAGCGCCATCGAGGGCATGAGCGATGCGGATTTGACGATCCAGGTGCGGCATACGACGCTGTTTGCGAAGCTCTCGCCGGCGCAGAAGGCCCGCATTATCGGCGCGCTCCACCGCAACGACCATGTCGTGGGATTTCTGGGCGATGGCATCAATGATGGCCCGGCCCTTAAAGCGGCGGATGTCGGTATTTCCGTGGACACAGCAGTCGATATTGCCAAAGAGTCCGCCGATATCATTCTTCTCGAGAAAAGCCTGCTCGTCCTTGAGGAGGGCGTGCTTGAGGGCCGCAAGGTTTTCAGCAACATCACCAAATATATCAAAATGGGCGCGAGCTCGAATTTCGGGAATATGTTCAGCGTTCTCGGTGCGAGCGCCTGGCTGCCTTTTCTGCCCATGCTGCCGATCCAGATCCTTACCAATAATCTGCTTTATGATTTTTCACAGACGGCCATCCCGACCGACCATGTGGATGCCGAATATCTCGTCAAGCCGCGCAAATGGGATATCGCGGACATCGCCAAATTCATGCTGTTCTTCGGCCCCGTGAGCTCATTGTTCGATTACGTGACTTACTTCATTCTCTATTATGGCTTTGGCGCCAACACACTCGCGAACGCCTCCATGTTTCAAACGGGCTGGTTCGTCGAATCGCTGCTGAGCCAGACGCTCATCATCCACATCATCCGCACGGGCAAAATTCCGTTTCTCGAGAGCCGGGCTAGTCCGCTTTTGGCGCTCATGAGCATCGTCATCTGTGGCATTGGCGTATGGCTGCCGTTTTCGCCCTTCGCCCGCAGCCTCGGCTTCACGCCATTGCCCGGAGTCTATTGGCCGGTGTTGAGCCTGATCATTCTCGGCTATTTGACGCTGGCACAATTGGTTAAGAGGTTTTTTATCAAGCGGTTCGGCTGGAACTAGGGCATGAAAGCTTTGCAATGATTGACGGCCGTAACGGTATCGTTACAATCATGCGCATTGATTTCATTAAGGGAACCCCATGACCAACACACGTCCAGTCCTGAAGACCTTCGCAGTTTTGACTTTCGCTTTATTGCTTACGGCCTGCTCGGTCTTCCAAAGCCATCCAAGCCCCGACCAGCCGCCGGATGACGCCACGATCACGACCAATGTCCGCAAACTCTTTGCGGCTGATGCGCAAGTTAATGCGATCCAGGTTAACGTGCAGACTTCCAAAGGCGTCGTTCAGCTGGGCGGCTTCGTCGACACCGAAGCGCATGAGAAAAGGGCGGTAGCGCTTGCCCGGCAGGCCGAAGGGGTCAAACAGGTCAAAGACAATATGGTCGTGATCGCAAAATTGCAGGGGAAGTGATTGCAGGTTCTGAGGGCAGGTTCTGAGGGCAGGCCCGGGGACGGGTTCGCGCTGAGACAGCCGGCGGGATCGAAAAAATACTATGCATTCGAAAACGGAATGTTATATAAAGGAGGAGTGGCGGCCTTTGGACATTAAACGTACAAATATCACACATTAAGGAAATAATATTACCCAATAATATTCTGTGCGAGGAAATTGTGTCGTCCAGCCAGTTACAAACGCGCCGCGCATTTTATGAAACCAAGGGCTTGCTGACGAGCCAGGAGCGCGACGCCTGTGGCTTCGGCGTCGTGATCTCGACGACGGGCCCTTCGCCGGACGTCATCAAAAACGCTCTCGCCGCTCTTGGTAATATGGGACACCGCGGCGTCAAATTCGCCGATGGCAAAACGGGCGATGGCGCCGGCATTCGCATGCAACTGCCGCCAAATTTCGGCGATTTTATCAAATCCGAAACTGCTGCCACGGGCACGCCGCTGCCACCTGCCCTGGCCCAAAGCGAAAATGTTGCCGTGGGGCAATTCTTCTTCAACCAGCAAAACGCAGCGCGGCTCAGGCGCCTCAAGACCATCGTCGAGGCCAATGTTCGACCCTATTTGAAAAAAGCCG
>JALYJG010000133.1 GCA_030775365.1 Pseudomonadota bacterium | reverse complement strand
CAATCATCCTCCTTCTCGCTCTTGTCTGGCGCTAGGAGCGGGACATGGCAAATATGATGAATACGCCTTCCTCTTCGGTTGCACTCGATGAACACACCGAGCACGAGGATACAGGAGTTGTCTGGTCAGCCATTCTCGGTGGAACCGTCGCGGCTTCCGCCTTTATCGTTTTGCTAGCGCCTTTGGGGGCCGGCCTTGGGTTTGCCTGGGTTTCCCCGTGGCAGGACATGAACATGGCTGAAAAGACGTTCACGCTCGCGAGCGCCGTCTGGCTTATCGTTGTCCAGTGGATATCCTCGGGCGTAGGCGGTTACCTTACGGGCCGCTTGCGAACGGCTTGGCCTGGCGCCCACACCCACGAAGTCTTTTTTCGGGATACGGCCCACGGATTCTTGACATGGGCGCTGACCTCGGTACTTGGAATTTTGCTAATTGCCTCCGGCGCTATGCATATGGGCGAGAAGCATTCGCATGCTGACGCACATGGTAACCCAGAGAGTTACGCCGTCAGCAAGCTATTCCGGTCCGACCAGGCCCCCGCTGCGTTAACCGAGCAGGATCGCGCTGACAGCGGGTTGATACTGCAGCGCCTCGCTGCCGAGAAGGAAGGCACCAAAGACAGCAACGACGATGCCGATAAAGCCTATCTCGCCCAGCTCGTCACAGCCCGCACCGGCCTCGCAACACCGGACGCGCAGAAACGCGTTGATGACACAGTCAATCAGTTCAGGGACTCCCAAAAAGCCATCCACAAAAAGCTGGGGATAGCGGCTCTGTTTGGATTCCTCTCGATGTGGATCGGTGCGTTGATCGCCTGCGCCGCCGGCGCTCTTGGCGGCCAGCACAGGGACTTGCATTATACCAACGGCCATTTCGGGGTATAAGGCGCTACGACCGCGGCGGCGCAAGTGGCGCCGAAGAGCGAAAGCACAGAAAAGGCCAGATCTCGCGATCTGGCCTTTTTGTTGGGCAGTCCTCGGGCGGTTCAATGCCCTAGCGAAGGATCTATTTCGCCAGCATTGGTTTTCCCTCATGAGCGACGAGCAGATCGTGCATATCGCTGGCATGCTCCTCCTCTTTCTCAAGGATGCTTTCCAGCATATTCTTAGTTGTGCTGTCTTTGTCGCCGAAGAAGCGAATAAGCTCGCGATAGTGCTCGCAGGCAATACGCTCAGCTATCAAATTTTCTTTGATCATTTCAACGAGTTCGTCGGTTTGAACATACTCCGACGCCGACCGGGTCGCCAGGTTTTGCGGATTGAAGTCAGGCTGTCCGCCTAGCTGGCTGATACGTTCAGCCACTTGCATCATATGGGCGCGCTCTTCCTCGGCGTGTTCAGCAAACTCTTCCTTGACGCCTTCGCTGTTAAGGCCGGCCGCGGCGACAGCGTTCATCGTGTAGCGCAGAACGCAAACGATCTCCGTTGCGAGCACGGTTTGCAGTATGTCGATCGTCTGCTGGACGTCGCCTTCGTAGGCGGGCGTTATAGCGCCCTGTTCCAAATTTTGGCGTGCCTTTTTTCGGAGAGTCGCGACGTCCGAAAGAAATGGTTGGTTGTGTTCGGGCTTCGATGCGGCTTGAACGGATTTCATAGCGATTGTCCTTGGGGCCAGTTGTGAAGAGGTAAGGCTAAAGGGTGGAGTGTCAAGAAACGATGATGCGCAGGAGGCGCCGGAATAAATTCGCCGTAAAGTCGACAAGGCATGGAAGTGCTGATCCAGTAGAAATCCTCCCTTTCGCCCGGGCCGCGCTTTAATGCGCCCTTGGAGGATTGGTCCAGCCAATCAATTCATAGATCCGGGACGTAGAGCTAAAGCCGCGATTTCTTCATCAACTGGTCTCCCCAGTTACGACGTCTCGCAATGAAGTACCAAGCTTCCGGCCGAAAAAGGCAGGAAAGAACTGAGCGAGCAGATGGCCCCCAGGATTGAAGGCCTTAATCCGAAGGGTTCGTCCTAGCAGGCAATAGCCTTTTACGGTGCCAAGTTCATGTAACCGTGGATTGGCGCGCGGATGTTACGTCAGGTCGGGATCTTGCTTACGGCAACTAAGGGGCGCCGTCTCTGAAACCGCGTCACGCTGGAATCTGGCTTCCTGAAAAAGCTGTAGGAAGCGCTGTCCAGGCAAACGAACACCCGGACACGCGCTTTCCGCAGACGTGGGAAGCTTTTAATGCTTCTCATCAGTTTCTTCGACCGTTTTGCCGTTGACGGTTTTCTTGTGCTTATACTCTTCCTTGCCATCCTTCTCGATGGCTTTGTCGTGCACTTCCGTCGTGGTCTTGTTCATAAGGCCCTTTGGATCAGTCGAAGCTTTAACGTCGACAGTGGTTTCCTTGTTGCCGTTTTTGTCGATGCTTACTTTCTTGTCGACGGTCTCGGCGGTCGAGGTGCCGTTGGCGTTGGTGTGCTCGACTGAGTCTTTCGCTTCAAAGCCGCCATTGGCCAACGGCTGATAAGTCGACTTCGTCTGATTGCTAACAGCATCGTCTGCCAAGACCGGGCTCGAGGCGAGAAGAGCCGACAAGGCCGTGAGTGCATAGAGTTTTTTCATGATATTCTCCTGAGTTAGTGGACCTGGTTGGTTGTAGTGTCAGATCACTCTCAACCCAACCACGAGGCCCGTAAAATCGCGATGTGGAACCACACTGGAAAGATTCAGCGTTATGTAAAGGTCGACGGGGACTTTTATGAGCGCTTTACAGGTTTGCTAAAACAAATGGCGGAAAACTTTCGGATGTAACCGATAATCTCAAAACACATCTTCGGGGTGCCAATCCAGCGAACGGACGTAAAGATGAGTGCTGCACAGGACGCGCCTGAAGACGCGATGCCTTCCAAAAAAGTGAATGTTGTGTTTGGCGCGTTCGCGGAAAAGGCTGCGCTATGGGCCGGAAGCTCGGTAGCCTTTGTCCTTGCCATTGCCTTTATTGTCGCCTGGATGCTGTCCGGGCCGTTCTTTCACTACTCGCCCCATTGGGAGATGCTCATTTCAACCGTTCCGACGGTCGTCACGTTCCTGCTCGTGTTCTTGATTCAAAACTCGCAGACACGTGAAATACTGGCCGTGCAGCTCAAGCTCAATGAGCTGATTCGTGCAACCGATGGCGCGCACACGGTCATGCTGAGCCTCGAGAAATTGACGGAGGAAGAACTGGTTGTTTTATGCGGCCAGTACGAACTCCTCGCTGAAGAGGCGCGTAAGCGGCTTAAAAGAGGGGAGACCGATAAGGGTGTTCCGGAGATCCCGGACCTCCCTGTCAAAGCGTCCGCTTAAGGAATTCTGTGGCGTGGCTTGGGTGGGCCGAGAACCGAAATGCCTTAGGCGCAGTAAGGGAGTGCAGGGGTGGCCTGGTTGGTGTTGATCAGCCACGACAACAAAACAGCGAGGAGAGCCAGATGCTAGACCCTTTGTTCCGGCCGAGCCAGGAGGAGCCGTTGCTGCCGATACCGGATCCCCAGCATCTCCCAGCCACTTCGCCCGCCACAGGCGAGCTAGCTCCGGATGTAGCGGCGGAAACGCGTCCCCCCGCAGTCGAGACCGCGATCGAGACGGCTATTTTGGATATCGAGAAAAGCTGGTTGCTCGCTGGACGTAAGCTCATTCTTTTTCTGATTTTAGTCATCCTTCTCGTCGTCCTCTTTGGCATGCTGGTCCATGAGGGAGACCTTCATGCAGCCTGCGAGATCTCATCTTTAAGGACTTCCATACGGTACCCGATTCCAGGTTCAGTCACGATAACCCGGGGATCTGAAGGATCCGCTTCGACGATTTCACGCAATTGGCCGACATAGACGCGCAAATATTGCGTGTCCCACCCATGCGCGTGGCCCCAAACTTCCTGCAGGATCTGGTCGTGACTCATCATGCGTCCGCGATTGATCATGAAGCAGCGCAGCAGATCATACTCCTTAGGTGTAATCCGAACCTTCATGCCATCGAGATAGACCTCATGACGGATCAGATCCATGCGAATGGGGCCGTTAACAAGTTCCGGCTCGCCGCCTTGGCGAACGATGGCCTTGCGCAAATTCGCTTTGATACGCGCGAGCAGAACATGTGAGTTGAAGGGCTTCACGACGTAATCGTCGGCTCCGGCCTTAAGCGCAGCCACGATTTCCTCATCGGAGGCGCGCACGGACATGACGATGATAGGCAGGCGGGAACGTTCTCTAATCTGCGTGATGACTTCCTTGCCATCGATATCGGGCAAGCCGAGGTCGAGAAGAATAATGTCAGGCCTCACGGACACCGTCATACGAAGCGCCTGCTTGCCGGAGTCGCTCTCTTCCGCGTTGAATCCTGCGGTTTCGAGAAAGATGTTGAGCATTTTGCGGATTTGAACTTCATCGTCCACGATAAGGACTTTGCTTTTCTTTTGATGCATGGGAAATCTCCGACGGAGGTAGGGGTCGCAGCAACGTATGGAAAAAATCCATCAGGAGGAAATCTGTATCTAGGGTGCTGACATAAGGAACTGGCAAAGAGCGACCTCTTGATGAATCCTTTATTCTTTGCCGCTCGGCCCGGCATCGCTTCCTGATGACGGATGACGCAATTTGTCGCAAGTCTGCGCCTAACCGTGCGGACCACAACCATAGAGGGAGGATCGTTATGTTTTCTGCAACCAAGGACGCTGTGAACACGGCCAAGGACAATCTGGCTAACGAAGGTGGACCCGCGGTTCACGACATCAAGGAAACCGCCCGTCGCTTTAAGGGTGATGCGCGGGAAACCGCGAGCGCTCTTAAAGGGGATCTCGAAGACGTAGCTCGCAAGACGGGTCGCCAAGCCCGTGACATGGCCAACGCCGCTACCAAGAACGCTTCGGACATGGCCGACAGCATGTCAGCCAAAATCCGTAGCAATCCTGTTCAGTCAAGCGTCATAGCTTTGGCCGTCGGCTTCGTCGTCGGTATGCTCTACCGTCGCTAAACGGCTCTTAAAAATCGCTGGTGGTTAAAATGCTCGGGAAATTACTTCGCCTCGCAACGGTCGGCAGTTCCTTTGCCAGCGTAGGTCTGCTGCACCGTCTTCTTTCTGGCCTTGCGACGGTCGTCGTCTTAGCCCTCGCAACGGCCTTTATGGTATGTGTCCTATTGATCGGCGGGTTCTATCTCGGCTATCTGGGGCTCGTCCATTATGGGTTGGACCCCATCGTTGCCGGAGTGGCGATCGGGGGCGTCGCCTGCCTCGTGACCATCGGGCTCATTCTGGCGCTCGTTGCGCAGCTAAAGAAAATGAAGAGCCTCTCGCATCCCAACAGCTTCATTCCGCATGTCGCACTGCCGACCGCTACGGGCATCGTGCATGCGTTTTTCGACGGGTTGCTGTCACCCCGGAAGCCTGCGCCGCCGCCCCCGGTCTCGCGCCGGCGCGCCTAGAACATCCGTCGGTTTAGGCTAAGCGAGGCCGCGAGCGGTCGAACAGCGCGAGGCGTTTAGATCCGGGGCCGTTGCGGCCCCTGGTGCCCGGCTCGCACGCAATCCATTTGTGCTCTCTCCGACATAAAAGGGATTTTTTTCAAAGGCTTACTAACGGCCTTTGCAGTTAAAGCTTTGCATGAAGTGCAGGTGCGGTTATAAAGCGTTATGCTCTACACGGTAGCCGCCCTCTATCGCTTTGTACCTATTCAGGATCCGGCCGAGCTGCGCCAGCGGCTCAAGCCTGTCTTTGATGATCTCGGTCTTTGCGGCACATTGCTTATAGCCAAAGAGGGAATTAACGGCACGCTCGCGGGATCCGCGGAAGCGATCGACCAAATGCTTGAAATCCTGCAGACCGAAACCGGCTTAACGCGCGACACGGTCAAATTTTCAGAAGCGCCCGAGATACCCTTCCATCGCTTGAAGATTCGTTTAAAGCGGGAAATCATAACATTCAACGTACCTGCCGCTGATCCAACCCTTCGTGCGGGTGCTTACGTCGCTCCGAAAGACTGGAATGACTTGATACGACAGCCGGATGTGGTTGCTCTC
>JALYJG010000132.1:1492-6039 GCA_030775365.1 Pseudomonadota bacterium | reverse complement strand
AAGTCTTCCGATCAAAGATTGGACGTGCAATGCGGGCACTTCGTGGCCTGAACGGGGATCGACGAAAAGCAAAAGGGGCAATTCTTCACGGACGGGTCCGGCTTTTTCATGAAGCGATTCATCTGCTGGATCATGAGAAAAATAACAAAGGCGACAATCAGAAAATCGATCACCGTATTTAAAAATAGGCCGTAATTGATCGTGGGCGCCCCAGCCGCTTTGGCCGCCGCGAGAGTTTCGAAATGTTGGCCGGAGAGGTTGATAAATAAACTCGAAAAATCCACCTTACCCAGCAAGAGGCCAATCGGCGGCATGATAATGTCAGCGACAAAGGAACTAACGATCTTGCCGAAAGATGCCCCTATGATAACGCCGACGGCAAGGTCGACGACGTTGCCGCGCGTTGCAAAGGCCCGAAACTCTTTCAGTAGATTGTTCACGCTCGTCTCCTAAAGCTTGGCCAACAGTCTCGGGTGATCACCCACGACCACAAAGGCATACGGGTGGCATCCAAGGATCGCCTGATCGCCTATCATCGCCGCATGATAGGACCTACCCTGCCAAGCAGCAAGCCGCCCGCTTGCGGCGGAGAGCGTTTGCCGAAAAGGTTTGACCTCCATGCCTCAGTTTCATAACGTGGCGGAGGAGGACACCCAATATCATGCAAGCGTGTTGTTAAATCTTTTACCGATTTTCTGGTGCCGACACGCCCTTGCCCTTTGATGTATTGACCGGTGTTCCATGCCGTCCCTCGATAAAAACAACAAGTCCGTGCTGGATCTTATCGGCAACACGCCGCTCATTCGTGTCCGCCATATGGATACCGGGCCGTGCGAGCTCTTCCTCAAGCTCGAAAGCCAAAATCCCGGTGGCTCGATCAAGGACCGCATCGCGCTTGGCATGATCGAGGCGGCCGAGAGGGACGGTCGTCTCCGACCGGGTATGACACTCATTGAGGCAACGGCGGGGAACACGGGTCTGGCGCTGGCCATGGTCGCGCGCCAGAAGGGCTACAATCTCACGGTCGTCGTGTTCGACAAGGTCAGTCAGGAGAAAATATTTCATCTCCGCGCTCTGGGTGCGAATGTCGTCTTGACGCGTTCGGACGTCTTCCGGGGCCATCCGGATTATTATCAAGACAAGGCCAAGGCGCTCGCGGCCTCGATGCCGGATGCCTTTTACGTCAACCAGTTCGCCAACCCGGCCAATCCCGCGACCCATGAACGAAGCACGGCGCCCGAGATTTGGCGGCAAATGGAGCATAAAGTTGATGCCGTCGTATGCGGCGTGGGCTCGGGCGGCACGCTCACAGGTCTTGGCCGGTTTTTCGGGCAAGCCTCGCCGGCAACCCAAATGATTCTCGCTGATCCCAAGGGATCGGTCTTAGCGCCTTATGTGCAGCACGGTGCCATGGTCGAGCCAGGACATTGGCTGGTGGAGGGCATCGGCGAGGACTTTATCCCCGAGAATTGCGATTTGTCGCTCGTCAACAAGGCCTACACCATTCGGGACGCCGAAAGCATCGCCACAGTCCGCCAGGTGCTCATGATGGAAGGGGTCATTGCCGGCTCCTCATCCGGCACCCTGATTGCAGCGGCGTTGCGGTACTGCCGCGAGCAGACCGAAGCCAAGCGCGTTGTCACGTTCGTTTGCGACAGCGGCAACAAGTACCTTTCAAAAATCTATAATCCTTACTGGCTGCAGGATCATGGCTTCGACGACGAGGAACAGTTGCATGATCTGCGCGATCTTATCGCAAGGCCTTATCAGCGCGGCGCCGTGATTGCCGTGGGCCCTGGCGACACGCTGCAGCAGGTCTATGCCAAAATGAAGATGTACGACGTCTCGCAACTGCCCGTCATGGAGCGTGAAAAAATTATCGGCATCATCGACGAGACGGACGTGCTGATGGCGGTTGCCGGCAACCCCAAGGGATTTGGCATACGCATAGGCGCCGTCATGAACGACAAAATGGTGACCGTGGAAGTGGGTGAAGCCGTCACCGACCTTTTGCCGATCTTCGCGCGCGCCCGCGTGGCTTGCGTGGTTGATAAGGGCCAGTTTCTCGGCCTTATAACGCCGATCGATTTTCTTAAATATCTTCGGAAAAGGACGGGATAGTTGCCATGAATGACCGCAAAAACAGCCTTGCTTTCAACACGCTCGCCATCCATGGGGGCCAGTATCCCGATCCAACGACCGGCGCCGTCGTCACGCCCATTTATGCCACCTCGACCTATGTGCAAGAGGCGCCTGGCGTGCATAAGGGGTTTGACTATGGTCGCAGTCACAATCCGACGCGCTTTGCGTTCGAGCGCGCCATAGCTGGGCTGGAGGGAGGCACCAACGGTTTTGCCTTTGCCTCAGGCCTTGCCGCCAGCAGCGCAATTCTCGAGATCATGGAACACGGCTCCCACATCATCGCTGTCGATGATCTTTATGGCGGCACTTACCGCTTGTTCGAGCGCGTGCGGAAGCACTCGACCGGGCTCGAGGTGAGTTACGTCAACATGACCCAGCCTCAAAACCTTCTGGCCGCGATCAAACCGAACACGAAGATGGTCTGGATCGAGACGCCGACTAATCCTTTGTTGAAACTTGTCGATATCGAGGCTGTGGCGCTTTTAGCGAAAGCGCACAACCTCATTACCGTTGTCGACAACACCTTTGCGACGCCTTGGGTTCAGCGTCCCCTCGAACAGGGCGCCGATATCGTCGTGCACTCGGCTACTAAATACATCAATGGTCATTCAGACGTGATCGGCGGGGTCGCCGTCACCGCCGATGCTGCGCTGGCCGAGCGTCTCGGCTTTCTGCAAAATGCGATCGGCGGTATCTCGGGTTCTTTCGACAGTTTCCTCATGCATCGCGGAGTCAAGACGCTTGGGCTTCGCATGGAGCGGCAATGCGAAAGCGCCACAATTTTAGCGCAATGGCTCGAGACGCAGCCCGGCATCGAACGGGTTTACTACCCAGGATTGCCCAGCCATTCGCAGCATGATCTTGCCAAGCGCCAGATGAAACAGGGTTTCGGTGGAATGATCTCGGCCGTTGTCAAAGGAGGTATTCCTGTGGCGACAGCGTTTCTGAAAGCGACGCGCCTCTTCGCGCTTGCCGAAAGTCTAGGTGCCATTGAAAGCTTAATCGAGCATCCCGCTATCATGACCCATGCCACCATCCCGCCAGATATCCGCCAGAAGGCCGGCATCGTCGATGGCCTTGTAAGGCTTTCGGTCGGTATCGAGGATGTCCGTGACTTGCAAGAGGACCTGCGCCAGGCGCTGGCGGCCGCCGGCAGGGCTTAATAAGCGTGGCCTGTTTGCGCGAGTTTGCCGCGTCGTTTTATTCCGGTTTGTACCGCCGCTCGATGCCGGTTTTTTGTGGTTTTCGTAAGATGTGCTAGAAAAATGCCGTGAATCGAACCGACTTGAATTGAACCAGGTGCGCCATGCCCAAGATCGATACCTACAGTAACCAGTCCGGCGGGAACGCGCTCTATAAGGCCGTTACGCATCCGCTGATCGCTAGCAAGGCGCGGAACCTCACCGTTCATCTGCAGAAGGCCGGACCCGTCGCTATTTATGATCCCGGCAATCACTTGGCCGGGTTTGCCGAATTCTTCCCGCTTACGGACGTCGAAATTGCTGGCTTGTTCGTCCAGGATGTTGACGATATCGGGCGCGTTTTCGGCAATCATGTAGCCCAGCCCGTAACCCTCTTGAAGGACTGCGACTGCAAAAGCATCCTTGTGGCCTCTTTCGATGCGCCGAAGGTCGTTGGCCATATCCAGCATCTCATGCCCGCCAACACGCCTTGGTACAGTTTTGATGCGTTTCGGCTCCCGGACGAGATGCTGACCGACAAGCACAAATATTTAAACACCATCAATTTCGCCACGAACTTCGCCTTTTTTCGGGACGCCCGCGGGCAGCACACGCGTGTGGTGACGGCCAATTACTGGAGCACCTACGGTGCCAAGGATCCGCGCGCCTGGTGCTATCTTTTGGACGAGAAGGGACAAAAGATCGCCGAGTGGATGGAGCATCTGCCTCCGGCTAATGCCACCGTCGTGTTTGACAGCGCCGAGATCCGTGCGCGCCATAAGCTTCCCGAATTCATCGGTCAGCTTTTTATCCATATCATCGGGGCGGCGGGGCACGACATCGTCAAATATGCGCTCGACACCTATGGCGATGAAAGAACGGTGCTGTCCTGTACCCATGACGCCAACGCCTGGCCGTCGGATCAGTATGCCGGCATGCCGGCGCCGAACACAGATGAAGAGGTCATGCTCTGGGTCCAGAACAGCCACCCATGTCCGATCCCCGCCGGCGTCGTCGGTCTTAACCTTATGGGCGATGATGACGTCGCCCGCCTGGATGCTTCCATTCCCGCCTATGGCAGCTATCGGCTGAATGTCGCCGCGCTTCTGCCCAAGGCGCGCTGGCCGCAGCAGATCGAGATCCAAGCCGGCAAGCATTTCGTTCGTCCGCGCTATGAGGTCATCGCGAAAAACGGCCATTCGCGCATATCGCATCCCAATGTCG
>JALYJG010000132.1:0-1482 GCA_030775365.1 Pseudomonadota bacterium | reverse complement strand
CCAATGTCGAGCGCGCGGATCTCACGCCGGATAAGCGGTTCGGTGATCTTGGTGAGCTTCTCGGCAAGCTTCATATCGTGCCGGCCCCGGTCTTGCCCCTTGATCGTTACACGAGTTGGGCTTTGCCCACCCCGATGTCGAGCGCGCTTTCGCACTTGCCTGTTAAGGCGCTCGTGTTCGATGCGCGCGGCAAGCAAGTCACCGAACATAAATTCGGCAATCTGAAGCGCAGCGACTCTGTCGCGCTGAACGTCAACGAGCTTTTGCAAGGCCAGAAGCTCGAGGGCGGCTACGGTCATATCGAATTGATTTACGATTTTTCGGCCGGTCACGAGGTAGATGGCTGGTTGCACGCTTTGTTCCGTTACCAGGACAAGAACTCCGGGCATGCGGCCGAAACCAGTTTTGGCGCTCATGTCTTCAATACGGTGCTGACCTATAAAAACGAGCCGCAAAGCTATGCCGGCAAGGCGCCCGGCCTCAGCACTCGCCTGTTCCTGCGGATGGGGCCGCAGCCCTATGATACGCTATGTCACCTGGTTTATCCGGCCTCGTTGCCATGGCATTCGACCTCAGACACAATGCTGGCTTTGACGTCGCAGGATGGTAAAGAAGTGGCGCGGCGTAATGTTCGAATTCCCTGCAGTGGTTCGCTGCTCTGGCGGACGAGCCAGATGTTTACCGAAGACGAAATCCGTGCGGCCGGCAAGTATCCTTATGTCCTGATCCGGGATACGACCTGCCGGCTGTTCGGTTATCATGGTCTTGTAAGTGGTAACGACGCCTTCAGCCTCGACCATATGTTCGGATTTTAGTGGCCGCGAAAAGATTACCCTATCCGGGACTAAATAATTGCGGTTCGGCCGAAGATTAGGTTGAGCCTTTTGGCGGATATGGCAATATGGGGGCATGTCCAAAACTCACTACACAAAACTGCTCATCATTGGCGCCGGCCCGGCCGGCTATACGGCGGCGATCTACGCCGCGCGCGCGATGCTCGAGCCGATTCTGATCCAGGGCATACAACCGGGCGGCCAGCTCACCATCACCGCCGACGTCGAGAACTATCCGGGCTTCGCCGACGTGATCCAGGGCCCCTGGTTGATGGAGCAGATGGAGAAGCAGGCGCTGCATGTGGGCACCCAGATCAAGACCGATCTGGTGGTCAAGCTCGACACCACGCAGCGGCCGTTCCGCCTCACCTGCGATAGCGGCGACGTCTATCTCGCCGAGACCGTGATCCTCGCCACCGGCGCCCAGGCGCGCTGGCTGGGGATCTCCTCCGAAGAAAACTTCAAGGGCTTTGGCGTCTCGGCCTGCGCGACCTGCGACGGCTTCTTCTACCGCGGCAAGGAAGTGGTCGTGGTCGGCGGCGGCAACACCGCGGTCGAGGAAGCGCTGTTCCTGACCAATTTCGCCTCGCAGGTGACCGTGGTTCACCGCCGCGACCATTTCCGCGCCGAGCGCATCCTGCAAGACCGC
>JALYJG010000131.1 GCA_030775365.1 Pseudomonadota bacterium | reverse complement strand
CGGACGTGGCAGCTCGATCGGTTTCGGCGCCGATGTGCGTGGACCCGATGAGCGCCGTACGGGTGAAATCTTGCGGGAAGTTGAGCCGGAAGATTTGCTCAAGTTCGGTCTGATACCTGAGTTCGTCGGCCGCTTGCCGGTCGTTGCGACCTTGTCGGATCTCGACGAAACCGCGCTTATCGACATTTTGACGCGGCCTAAAAACGCGATCGTCAAACAGTTCCAGCGGCTCTTCGAGATGGAAGACATCAATCTCGACGTCACAGAAGATGCGCTCAAGGCGATTGCGCAGAAGGCGATCCAGCGTAAAACAGGGGCGCGCGGTCTTCGTTCGATCATGGAAAGCGTTCTACTCGACACGATGTTCGAGCTGCCTGGTTCGAAGGATGTGGAGAAGGTCGTCATCAGCCGCGAAGTCGTCGAGGGTAAAGCCAAACCCATGCTCGTTCATGGCGACAAACGTGAGCCCGTGGCGGCCAAGGCCTAGGCTCTATATAAGGGGCGTAAAATACCCGCAATATATAGATTTCACGCGGTCCTTGAAAATCGACATGCGCCCCCCAATCTGTTAACCTGAACCTCTTAAAAGCGCAGGGATCGGGCGAATCAGGCCTGTTCCTGCCCGCGCACACTGCCCCAACGGGCGAAAGGACCACCTCGCATGGTTTTGCCAACATCCGGCGGCGCTCTTTATCCGGTACTTCCTCTCCGCGATATCGTCGTTTTCCCGCACATGATTGTGCCGTTGTTCGTGGGGCGTGAGAAATCCGTTCGTGCGCTTGAAGATGTAATGCAGGACGATAAGCACATCCTGATGCTGACGCAAAAAAGCGCGACCCAGGACGATCCGGTTCCTGAGGATCTCTATACGCTCGGCACGGTCGGAACGGTTTTGCAGTTGTTGAAACTGCCCGACGGAACCGTCAAGGTTCTGGTCGAAGGGGGGCATCGCGCCAAAGTCGTGCGCTTCGCCGAAAACCCGGAATTTTTCCAGGCCTTCGCCGAACCCGTTGAAGAATTCCCGGGCGATCAGGGCGAATTGAGTGCACTTCTGCGCGCCGTCATCGGCCAGTTTGACCAGTACATCAAGCTGAACAAAAAGATCCCGCCCGAAGTCCTCGTGTCCGTGAACCAGATCGACGATCCGGCCAAGCTCGCCGATACGATCGCATCGCATCTGACGCTCAAGATCCCCGAGAAGCAATCGCTGCTCGAGACGGTCTCCGTCAACGCAAGGCTTGAAAAGATATTCGGCTACATGGAGGGCGAGATCGGGGTCCTTCAGGTCGAGAAGAAAATCCGCAGCCGCGTCAAAAAGCAGATGGAGAAAACGCAGCGCGACTATTATCTGAACGAGCAGATGAAGGCCATTCAGAAGGAGCTTGGGGAGACCGAAGAAGGCAAGAACGAGACGGACGAGCTCGAAGCCCGCATCAACAAGACGAAAATGAGCAAGGAAGCCAAGGAAAAGTCCTTGGCGGAGCTGAAGAAGCTCCGCGCCATGAGCCCCATGTCGGCCGAGGCGACGGTCGTGCGCAATTACCTCGATTGGATTCTGGGAATACCCTGGAACGAACGCACGCGTACGCGTAAGGACATCAAGAAAGCCGAGCAGGTTCTCGACATCGATCACTACGGGCTTGAGAAGGTCAAAGAGCGTATTCTGGAATACCTGGCTGTCCAACAGCGTCAGAACAAGGTCAAAGGACCCATTCTTTGCCTCGTTGGTCCTCCCGGCGTCGGCAAGACCTCTCTTGGCAAGTCGATTGCTAAGGCGACGGGGCGCAATTTTGTGCGTATGTCGCTCGGCGGAGTACGGGATGAAGCTGAAGTCCGCGGCCATCGCCGCACGTATATCGGCTCCATGCCCGGCAAAGTCATTCAAGGCATGAAAAAGGCTAAATCGTCCAATCCTCTGTTTCTATTGGACGAAGTCGACAAGCTCGGCCAGGATTGGCGCGGCGATCCATCCTCGGCGTTGCTTGAGGTCCTGGATCCCGAACAGAACCACACGTTCAGCGATCATTATCTCGAAGTCGATTATGATCTCTCGGATGTCATGTTCGTCTGCACGGCTAATACGTTGCGCATGCCGCAACCCTTGCTGGACCGCATGGAAATTATTCGTCTCGCCGGCTACACCGAAGACGAAAAAGTCGAGATCGCTAAGCGCCATTTGATACCGAAGTCCACGAAGGACCACGGCCTCAGAAAAGGCGAGTTCTCAATGTCGGATGACGCGCTGCGCGATATCATTCGTTACCACACGCGGGAAGCGGGTGTACGTAACCTGGAGCGCGAGATCGCTAATGTGGCCCGCAAATCCATCAAAGACATCCTGGTCAAAAATCTGGACTCGATCCATGTGACGCGCCGCAACCTTGAGAAATTCACAGGCGTCAAAAAATATCGCTTCGGCGAAGTGGAGCCGGAAGATCTCGTCGGCGTTACGACGGGTCTGGCCTGGACCGAAGTTGGCGGGGAGCTGCTGTCAATTGAAGCTGTCGCGCTGCCCGGCAAAGGCAAGATCATCATCACGGGCAAGCTTGGTGATGTGATGCGCGAGTCCGTTCAAGCGGCCGAAAGCTATGTCAAGGCTCGCTCGGTGGCGTTCGGCATCAAGCCGACCTTGCTCGACAAGCGGGATATCCATGTTCATGTTCCGGAAGGCGCAACCCCCAAGGACGGCCCGAGCGCGGGCGTGGCCATGGTCACCTCCATCGTTTCCGTATTCACAGGCATTCCGGTTCGCAAGGATGTCGCTATGACGGGCGAGATCACTCTCCGCGGGCGCGTCCTTCCGATCGGCGGCTTGAAAGAGAAGCTGCTGGCGGCCCTGCGCGGCGGCCTCACCACAGTGTTGATTCCGAAAGAAAACGAAAAAGATCTCGCGGAAATCCCGGATAACGTCAAAAAGGGCCTCAAGATCCTTTTCATGAATACGGTGGATGAGGTGCTGAAGTTTGCTCTCACCCAGCCGCTGGTGCCGATCGAGTGGGACGAGGCGGAGGAAATGGCTGCGACTCGTGCTCGCAACAAGCGCATCGACGCCGAAGAGTCGGGCGAAGTCGTTAAGCACTAGACTTCCTCCGGACATTCGGGCGCCCGCACCGCGGAGACCGCGCATAGCGGAGATCTCGCACAGCGGACGCTCTCACTTTGCCATTGGCGAGGTCATAGGATTCCGAGCCGCTCCGCTTTAGATCATTCGCTGCACTTAAAGGACGGCGGGTGTCTTAACGAGCATAGAGCTTCTTGAGGAGCGGCGCGACCTGGCCGATTTCTGCGGCTTTTTTCTTCGTC
Organism: Pseudomonadota bacterium; assembly: GCA_030775365.1. Lineage (GTDB taxonomy): Bacteria > Pseudomonadota > Alphaproteobacteria > UBA9219 > UBA9219 > JALYJG01. Next base: position 2,814 of record JALYJG010000131.1, on the reverse strand, counting down.
GAATAGATCCTGAGCATAGCCGTCGCTTCACCAATCTTTTCCGCGATGCGTCGCCGCAGGCTACGCGCCGACCGTGTCGTGCTCATGAGCAGCGAGGTCACCCCGCCGTCTGCCCGTAAGGCGCGCTGCGGATCTGTAATGCGCAGGCGCTGGATATTAGGCCCGTGTTTCGAGAACGTCACCACTACTGCGAAGGGCGACGCGTCGCGGTGATCGTTGCCAATCGCTATCGCAGGCCCGGCACCATCATGGATGCGGTCCTGCCATTCGCCTGATACGAGGACGGTCTCATGAATATGCCCGTGCACCGATAGTAGGGGACGGTGGCGCGCCAGAAACTCACGCACGGCCATACTGCCCACATGCTGGCTGTCCCTTTTGACCATATCGAGATGGGTGCCATAGGGCGGGGCATGACTGATGAACAGTGTTTTATCAAAATGCGTAAAGCCTTTGAACATCTCTTCAAGATCTTGCGCGATGCCGGGAAGATCTCCGATAAGACAGGGCATGCGCTCGTCGCCGAGGGAGAGCCAACCATCCTCGCGGAACGCGCCTCTCTGGGCCCGCAGCCTCGCTCCGTCCGGCTTTTCCCAATCCTTGCATTTGTGCGGGGTCGGGGGGACGAAGGAGTAGCCGGCGATGAAATATTTTCCGAAACCGATAATGCGGTTGTGTATGTACGTGAAGTGATGTCGCGCTTGGTTATCAATGAGCAGCTGTTCATTGGTCTTGAGATCGTCGTTCCCCATCATAAGGAAAATGGGAAGGGGCTTTCCGCGTTGGCGGTGCAGAGAATCCATGCGCGCAAAAAGGTAGTTGTTGATAAAGTCGCGTTGGCGGGCCGGGCTGAATAAAAGCCCTTTGGGCATAAGATCGCCCCCCAGCACAATACCGCTGCAGTTATGATTGAGGGCGTAGGAGAAAAGCTTGTCATACTGGCTGGTATTGCCGTGTATGTCCGAAGCGATCAACAGAGTGCCCGTTGCGGCTGTTTTTTGAGTGCGCATGTCAGTACTTGATATGACTAAATTATCCCAGAATAAAAGCAGCACGTGGCTGGCTATTTACTATACTACGGCATAATACTTTCAGAATGAGTTAATCCAGTTTTGAAGGCGTTGCCAGCATGGCCTGATCAGGGATAGGCTAGTGGAGGATGCTACCAAGTCAATGATAGACCTCAGAAATACGCAATGTTTAAAAGATTCTTTTCTCTCCTTATCTCGAGCCGCCTCTGTGCGCTAATATTTTGCTGCGTGCTGTTCGGCTACTCGATCGCGGCCGGTGCCTCGGGGGCGCCGCTGCTGCAACACCGCACCATGACTGCGCAATCGGTTCAGCCTTTGGACAGGATGGCCTCCGCGATCGATACGAAGCCCGCCGAGTTCAGTATCGGCGATGTTCATTATAAGGTGCCGCGCAACTACATCGTGGATATGGCGCAAGCGGATGGCGGCCCGCAAACGCTTGTGACATTCAAAGTAACGTTCCCAGGCTTTCATCCTCTGACCGACGTCACGTGGGATTGCCTGTCCGCCGATCCCCTTCGGCCGGCGAACGGGTGCTTCCAGCTCGAGTTTTCGATCATCAACGATCCGCCTGTCGCAGGCGACCAGCCCCAGCTCCGTGAGCAGGGTGGCAAGGCGCACGTGTTGCAAAGCCTCGTCCCTCAACCAGGCTTAGGCGTCTTGGCGGCCTATGAGCTCGGCGCCGACGCCGACCGTGCGGAACCGAGGGTTGATATGCATGGTCGTGGGCGCGCTGCCCGTCACGCCCAGATGCACAAAAAAGCCGCGCTGCCTGCGCCCGAAATTATGGGCTGCCGGGTTACGGATGCGAGGCGGCGCAAAATGACCTGCATGCTCGAGGCGCGCGGACCGAGCCGAAACGCTGTCGGGCTGATCTTGGACGGAAGACAGCCCAAAGATTTTGATGAGATCGATAACGATCTTAAAAACCTCCTGGATGCTTTCCTGCCTGCGCTCGGCGATTCTTAAGCCCCTGGCGGCGCTGGAGCGCTATTGAGCGCTGCTTTAAGGAAGTGTTTCCTGGTTTCCTAGGAAGTCCAATCAGGGCGCTTTTAGGAACTCAGGGGTCTTATGCGGTGAGACTGGACGAGTGGCGGAAGTGCCGGCCGCGCTGCGACAAAGGCGCACCTGTCATTTCGCGGATCAGTTTTACTTCATTCCTGATATGCGGCCGACCGAACTCATTGAAAACATCGTGATACCAATGTTTGGGCCTGTGCTCGATGACGGGCGTTTGGTGCGATGTGTAACTCAGGTCACATTGGGTCCGCCCTTTGACATTGCCCCACCACAACGCGCCAACTCTATGTGCTTTGGCCGTCGGCAAAACGTGTTTGAAGGCGCTGACCGGCCTGGCGCCGCATTCAGTGATGACGATGGGCCGATCATAACGCTGAAGCTGCTTGATACGTGTTTCGAGATCGGCCGCATCGCCGTAATTGTGGAAGGTTATAAAGTCGGATTGATTAGCTTGGATGCGGTGAACGATATTCATCTTACTTTCATCCGACCAGTCGCCAATCCATAATCCGCTCGTCAGAGGTTTTTGCGGGGCAGTGTTGCGCGCCCATTGGAAGGCCTCGAGGAGAAGAGGGGCCACGCGCTCCATCTTATTGGGCGGCTCGGCATGGGAGAAGATCGTGTTCGCGTTGATGTTGCAAGGCTCGTTCCAGATATCGAATGCTAAGACGCCCTCATGTTTGCCGAAGCGGGACACAAACCCCGCGACGTAATCTTCAAGGCGGTTCATATGAGGCTTCGGGTCCATAAGGACAGCGGCGCC
>JALYJG010000130.1 GCA_030775365.1 Pseudomonadota bacterium | reverse complement strand
CTATCTTCCCAATCAGGGCGCAACGGCGCCGGGAAGCGCGACGCTCAACAACCCGGATGGTATCTTTTTCGACGCAACGAATAAGCTTCTTTATGTTAACGATTCGGTGAACAACCGGGTGGCCATTCTCAATGCGAATTTTACCGCAAATGATGAAAATGCCAGCTATGTTCTCGGGCAGGCGAATTTTACCGCCAGCGGCACGGCTACCACCCAAAGCGGGCAAAGCGCGCCACTAGGGGTTGCGTATGCGCCCGCAGCCGGTACTCCATCAATCGCGCTCGTGGACTCGGCAAGTGCTTCGGGAAGTTCGGTAAGCTCCCTTGGCGCGACTTTTTCAACGGGAAATACGCCTGGCAATCTTATTATTGCATTTGTACGGATCTCGGCGACAACGGCGCCCACGTCGGTTACCGACTTGGCAGGAAACAGCTACACCCTCGCGACCTCGCGTACACAAGTCTCTGACAACCATTCGATCTATATTTATTATGCAAAGAATATAAGCACTTATTCCGGCGGTTCCAATGTAGTGACGGCAAACTTCGCCGCGTCAAATGCCCATCCCTACATCGCAATTTACGAATACGCTGGACTTGATCCCACCAGTCCGCTCGACAAAAGCGCGGCGAATTTTGCAAATGGCACCACAGCTGCCAGTTCCGGAGCCACAGCGACAACGACTGCGGCTAATGAGCTGGTCTTTGTCGGAGTGGGAACCCCGACAAGCTTCACCGGGACGGTCGCGTCTACCGCCGGGTTTACAATGCTGAAAAACAACACAGTAGATAATAATGCCGCCGCTGAGGCCGAAATTGTGTCATCCACGGGCGCTTATACCGGCACCATGACTCTCTCAACAACTGCGAGTTGGAGCGCGGCGGTGGCCACTTTCAAAGCGAGTGCCACTTCGCCCCAAATTTTTGTTGCCGACACGGGTAATAACCGCGTGTTGGCGTATAATGCAACGACGTTAAGTAACGGGATGAACGCGACGGCTGTTTTGGGTCAGGTCAACTTCACAAGTAGCGTGCCGAGTTTGACAACGCAGTCGAAACTCTACGGGCCCACCGCCGTCGCCTGGGATCCCGGATCCTCATCCGGTGCCTCTCTGGTGCAATCGACGAGCGGTGCTGGCGCAGCGGTCACGTCCTTGGCCCAGACATTTGGCTCGAACAATACGTTAGGAAATCTCATTATCGCTTTTGTACGATGCTCAACCTCGACCCAGACCGTTACAGTCGCTGATACGGCCGGGAACACCTACACGGATGCCGTGAACACGTCCTCAACGGGAGACCATCAGCTACATATCTTTTACGCCAAGAACATCCAAGCGGGCGCCAACACGGTTACGGCAAGCTTTTCTGCCTCTAATGCCAATCCTTATCTCGCGATCTACGAATATAGTGGGCTTGATACCACGAGCCCTCTCGATAAAACGGTAAGCGCAAACGGCACCAGCGCGACAGCTTCAACAGGAACCACCGCAACGACGAGCTGGGCGAACGAACTGGTATTCGCCGGCCTTGGAGTAGCGTCGGGGTACGCGGGAACCCTCACCTCAACGGAAGGCTACACCACACTTCAGCAGAACGTGACCATTCCCAATGCGATCGCTCAGGGCAAGGTCGTGGGCTTGGCCGGCACCTTCACGGCATCCACCAAGTTGACCTCGTCGCAAAAATGGACTGGAGCGGTCGCTACCTTTAAAGCAGTTCCGGGTTCCCGCCTTTTCGTAGCCGACCGCAGCAACAGCCGGGTTCTCGTGTTTAACGGCTTTCCCATTTCCAACAGCATGAATGCCGCAAATGTCCTGGGCCAGACCGATTTCGTAAGCGCGATAAGCGCTGTAACCCAGGCGGGAATGTCAAATCCGAGCAGCCTTGCGTTCGATTCAACCAACAACCGCCTGTTCGTCTCGGACGACACCGCACAACGCGTTACCGTATTTAATACATCGTCCATCTCGAATGGTATGAATGCCGCAAATGTGATCGGGCAGACCGATTATGTCAGTACGTTCACCGGCCTCAGCCAAAGCACCCTGAATGTTCCCGAGGGACTGGCCTACTCGGCATCGCAAAACTTGCTCTACGTCGCTGACAAAACGAATAACAGGGTGCTGGCTTTCCCAACATCGAGCATCACGAACGGCGAAAATGCATCCTACGTCATAGGTGAGCCCGATTTTTCATCGAGCACGCCGGCAACCAACCAGACCGGTCTCTCCACCCCTTACGGCGTTGCGTATGACGCTGTTAATAACCGGCTGTATGTGTCGGACACCGGCGCTGATAGAGTCTTGGGCTATGATGTCGGCTCAATCGAGAACGGAATGCCCGCATCGGTCGTGCTCGGCCAGGTAGACTTCACAGCCTCGCTTGTTTCGATACCGCAAGCCTACTCTTTGAGCCCAGGATGGGGACTCGCCTTTAATTCGGCTAACAATCAATTACTTGCTACCGAAAACGCCAGTCGGGTTCTGGTTTTTGACACCTCGAGCACGGCGCAGAACACCGAAACCGGCTCCGATCTCCTCGGGCAGTACACAAGCCTCTCCTCACCGTCGACAGTGAGTTGGATTAAGGATGCAATTAACAATGGTCCTGGAAATCTCGGCCTCAATTCGCCGCAAACAGCTGTGATCGATGCGATCAACCATCGCCTGTTTGTCGCAGATTACGGCAACAACCGGGTCGCTGTTTACAACCTAAATAGTGACAATTCCTTTTCCGGTTCGGCCGGTGGCCACACTATCGCAAACGTTCTGGGGCAAGCTGACTTTCTAAGTGACGTCGCGGTGGCAACTCAGTCGGGTCTTCATCACCCGACGGGGCTCGCGTTTGATTCCTTTAATAACCGGCTTTTTGTCGCCGACCAGGACAACAATCGCGTCGTCGTCTTTAATACCGCTAGCATTACGAATGGAATGAACGCGGCCTATGTTCTAGGGCAGCCAGACTTCACGTCGAACAACAACACTGCGACGCAGTCGACACTGTATTCGCCGCAGGATGTTGCGTTTGATTCGGTAAATAATCGGCTATTTGTAGCAGATACAGTAAATAACCGCGTCATGGTTTTTAATGTGGCGCCAGGAAGCATCGCCAATGGAGAGAACGCCTCCTACGTTTTAGGCCAAACAACTTACACAGGGAATGGGTGTAACGTTACGCGGTCCGGAATGAGCGGGCCCAATGGGCTGGCCTATGATGCTGCCAACAGTCGCCTGTTTGAGGCTGAAAACAGCTACGGTTGCGCAGGCAACGGGGGTAACAGAGTTCTCGCGTTTAACGTCGCACCGGGGACAATCGCGAATGGCGAAAACGCATCCAACGTGATTGGCCAAGCAAACTATACGAGTAACGGGTTTGCAACATCCCAGACAGGGATGTATGCGCCCGCAATTCTCTCCTATGACGGCAATACGGGCAGGTTATTTGTCGCCGACTATAGCAATAGCCGCACGCTCATTTTTAACGCCGGGCCCAGTGTGATCAAGAACGGCATGAACGCGGCATACGTCCTAGGCGCGCCTAACTTTACCTCGACAGTTGTGGCAGCTACTCAGGCTGGTTTGAATCTGTCTAATGGTGTTTTCTATGACGCAGGCAGTGGGCGCGTGTTTGTAAGCGATAGCGGAAATAACCGCGTTCTCATTTTTGAAGGAAGCTATCTGGGCAACTATCAGTTCGGGCCGGGTTATGACTAAGGGGAACCTGTTTGCCTTCTGTAGCGCAGCAAAACCACCCTACGGATGATGCTTGTTGCCGACCCGGCGCCGGGCGTCTCGTGCTTAGCCGCGACGCCCGATCTGCCGGATGGCTTCGACATAAAGGGCGCCGGGACGAATCGTCGCAATACTCAGCGCATCATAGTCACGGATGCGGGTGATAAGTTCACTGTCGCAAGTGATCTGCACCTGGCCAAAAGCCGTCACATCCATATCCGATACCATATCGTCCAACTCCTGCGAGCGCAGCCAGTCGTAAACAGTGGCTATGAAGCTGGCCGCCTGTTCGCGGCGGGCCGCGCTTTCAAGATTGCGCGGAATCGGCGCCGGGCTCTCGGGGTGGAGTTCAATAAAATAGCGGTTATGGTGGCTATGCATCGCTCGTCCGGGACCATTCACGTGATTCCAAACCTAAGGGCGTAAGGCTTAAAAAGTGTTTACGCCGGCGGAATTTCCGCCAGCTGTGGCAAGGATGATTCACTTACAAAGCGCCACTTCAAACAGGCCACTTTAAGACGCCAATGTTGTGGAAGAGAGTTCATGTGCAGCAATCGTGACAGTTAAGCTGTTCTCTGGTTAATCTTGGCCCTATGAAAAAGCTTTTGCCGCCCAACCTAACGCCTGAGCGTCTCGCCAGGGCCGCGGTCGACTATCTCGGTCGTTATGCGGCATCGGAAGCCTCTCTGCGCCGGGTGCTGGCCAATCGCCTGCGTCGGGCAGCCATGCGTGATCCTGGCTTCGCTGCCGATCAGAAAAAAATCGCCATGCTGCGTGATGCCATCGAAAACATCGTGGAAAGGCACAAGAAATCAGGTGCTCTCAATGATCTGGCTTTTGCCGAAACAAAAATTAACAGCCTCCGCCGCGCGGGCAAGAGCTCCCGCGCCATTACCCAAAAGCTTGGCTATGCAGGTGTGGGCAAGGATATGATCAAGCAAGCCCTTGAGGGGAATGAGGCCGGGCTGGATGCCGAGGAGGCTGAGATCAAAGCGGCCTATACCTGTGCAAAGCGCCGAAAACTGGGCCCCTTCAGGGCTAAGGGGTTGGCTGGCATAGGGAAGAAGCAAATTAAAGAGGGTGCCGATGCCGCAAGGAATCGGAAAGAGTTAGCCTTCATGGCGCGGGCCGGTTTTCCGCTTGCGCTCGCAAGACGTGTGCTTGGATCTCATCTCGAGACAGAAGACGAGGGCGGCACTGTTTGGGAAGACGATGGCTTCTCGGAAAAATAGAGGCTCAGGCGGTTGACGATCTGTTCACCGGTTTCATTGAGAGTTCTTTGTACGGCGGCATTTTTGGCAGCCAGGTTGCCATATTGATCGTTCAAGGTGTTGTAGCTCGAAATGCTATGCGCCGTACCGTGCAGGATTTCCTTGTCTTTCATGTCCAGCAAAGCGTAATCGGCAAACATGTTCAAAAGACTGCGGGTCGATGTTGCATCCGCTTGGATGCCAAGATCTTCCTGGGTGACGCGCAAATGTATGGTCAGATGATAGCTTGGTTGCGAGGGTCGGCCCTTACGGTACATGCGATCGATGAGCTCATTGCGGAGCATTTGACCCATGCGTTCAGGAATAGTGTCGATAGCAACCTGGTTAAGCTGCTCGGCGACAGGCGTGCCGTCATCGCTGCGCGCGCCATAAACCGGATGAAACCCGCACGCCGGAAGGGCCAAGAGCAGAAAGGCCAGGCTAAGCAAAGCCAGGCCGCGCGAAGCTCTGCGGGGCAAGGACTTGATTTGGGCCACCGATGTGGATAGGGACGCTTTAGCCCACGACATTTATGCCACCACATTGACGATCTTGTTGGGTACGACGATGATTTTTTTGGCCGCCCCGCCATTCATGGCGCGCACAACATTTTCATTAGCTAAAGCAACGGCTTCCACGTCCCTCGTCGGCAAATCGCGGGGCACCGTCAGTCTGGCGCGCAATTTGCCGTTAACCTGAACCGCGATCGTCACCGTCGTCTCGATTAAAAGCGAGTCCTCGGGTTTCGGCCACGTTGTGCCTGTCAGCAATGTCTTGAAGCCGAGCGTTTCCCACATTTCTTCGGCAATATGCGGCAGCATCGGCCCTAGCAACTGGGTCAGCGTCTCGAGCCCCTCGCGCAAAACCCAGGCCTCGCCTGTGTCCTTCGTGTCCAGAGCCTCGAGCGCATTGGATAATTCGCGTATGCGCGCGACGGCCCCGTTAAAATGGAAGCGCTCGAAGGCGTGCGAGACCTCCACGATGGAGCGGTGAATGATGCGGCGGGTCTTCTGGGCGCGATCGCCAAGATCCTTGGGCATAGGCTTGCCCCGCTCCGGCAACTCGGCCTCGGCCACCATACGCCATAGCCGGTTAAGGTAGCGCCAGGCGCCGTCCACGCCCGCATCTGTCCATTCC
>JALYJG010000129.1:1148-6157 GCA_030775365.1 Pseudomonadota bacterium | reverse complement strand
AGCAGTGTGCGTTCCATTCTGACCGATCTCGCCAACCGCACCCACGCGGCCTGAGAGCGGAAAGAAGATAGGACAAAGCGTAACGGACCCTAAGCGTGAGCCAGGACGATATTGTTCTGCTTAAACGTCTTGATGATTTCGAACATCACGTCACTCTGGGGTCCGTTACGTCCTTCCTTGACATCCGAAATCCAAAATCCGAGCCGGAACAGCGGACCGTGATCCGTGAATTCGCTGAGCCAACAGTTTGGCGCCGGATCCTCGAGGCAGCGCGGATGCTGCCGCGCCGCGACCAGCAAGAGTTCGCGTGCCTTTTCGACATCACTTTCGAAATTGATCGTCACCTTGATTTCGATGCGCGCCATAGTGCTTGTGAGCGTCCAGTTGACGACGCGCGTTGAGATGAGCTCTTCATTCGGGATAAGTACATCGCGCCCATCCGAGGTTTCGAGTAGCGCGTAGCGGATGTTGAGTTGGCGCACCCACCCCGTATAGCCGCTGACTTCGATCAAATCGCCGATCTTGATCGACCGCTCCACGAGCATTGTCATGCCGCTGACGAAATTCGAGGTCATTTTCTGCAGGCCCAGCCCCACCCCCACACCGAGAGCTCCGCCAAAGATCGCAAAAGCCGTAAGATCGATCCCAACGGCCGACAGCGTGATTATGACCGCACCGATATAGATAAAAATCCGGAAAAACTTCGTGACCAGATGGCGGGTGTTAAGTGTCAGGCGCGTTGTGCGGCGCAGATAGCTTTCAAGCGTGCCCGAGAGAAGGCCAGCGCCCCAAAACACCACAACGAAAATCACGAACCCGTGCAAAACGTGCAGCGCAGTCAGATGATATCGGCCGACATCATAGGCCAAGGAATCGAGAAAGCCCGAAACCACCCAAGCCACGCGCGCGGCCCGCAAGCAGGCATGGACAATGATGACGACGGACAGGAAATAGGCGACAGCGCGCTGCCGGACAACCATGAAAACGCAGCTGGTCAGCAGATAGGCATAGCATAATTGCGCAATGCCATTCGTAAACGCGCCCCCGATCTTGAAGCCAGTTACGACGGCACCGACCGTCCAGAGAAGCAGCAGCATTACTGCCGGCGTCAAAAGCAGGAGCGGCTTTGTGATAAATTCGATATCGATATGCTTGGGCGGAGACGCGGCCAGGCGCCGCATGATCCTCGTTTTGAAAGTACGGCTAAGAGCGAGAGCGATAAAGATCGCCAGAGCGATCAACGAGAGTTCAATATAGAAATGGATACTCGAGAGTTCGGCATAGAAATCCTCCGCCCTCGTCGTCAGCCGATGCTCAAGACGCGCGGAAGCGTCGCTCGTCGATAGAACCGGCGCTTGCCCAGGCCCGGCTGTGGTCGCAGAGCTCGCTGCGGCGCTTGGCGCAGAGCTAGGCGGAGAGCTAGGTGTCGCGTTCGGCGCATGGAACACAGCCGATGCCGGATGCGTTGAAGAGTTCGCCGGGCTAGCCTCGGCCGGTGGGGCCGGTGGGGTCGGTGCGGCTGGGGTCGCAGCCTTGGCAGGGGCGGCCGCGCCCTCGGCTTGAGGAGTGCCGCCCTCGGCTTCACCGTTTGGGCCTCCGGCTTCGGCGATGGTCAGCTCATAAGGCATAAGCGGGTGTCTCTCCGAGGATCGTGACGCGGTGCAGGCATCGTATATCATCCTTAAGCGAGGACCTATCGCGATAATTGAGGCAACGATTGTCCCAAAGAATCAAATCACGCGGACGCCATTCGTGGCGATAATGAAACCGTTCATCCTCGGCGAATGTAAACAGCTCCTTCAGCAACATGTCCGAGAGCGCGGTCGGCACGCCATCGACGCGGAGCGTAAAGCGCGGCGAAATATAAAGGCTCGGCCGCGCAGTCTCGGGATGGGTTCGCACCATCGGTTGCAGCATCTCGGGCACGAGGCTGGCGATGCGCTCGGCCTCTGTCCTGGCTTCGGCGTCCAGGCTACTGCCGAGGCGGGGGTTTCGCGAGGGGCTCCAGTGATGCACCGCCTTACGCTTGTTGATTTCGTTTTTCAGATCGGTCGGCAGGGCACGGTAGACGGCGCGCATATCGCAAAATTCGAAAGCGCCAGCTGCTTCTGGGCTTCGGACGGCATGCAGAAGAAGTGCCTGGCAAGGCTCGGCATGATGTGAAGCTTCGGAGCGCCATAACTCAGGGTGATCGACGACGCCCATGAAAGAAAGATCAGGCCTTGCCTCGTTGGTCACAACACGCACGGCCGGATCGTCGGGGCAAAGGTAAACCATCTCAGCTAAAGTCGCTTTGGCGGCCGCCACTTGTGCGGGGGGCCTCGGTCCGGTGCCGGTATTTGTTTCAACCGGGCCGAATTGTCGGGCAAATTCGGCCAGGACGGCGGGCGAGGCCATCGCCTCACGAAATACAAGGACAGGATAGTCGAGGAACGCCTCCTTGATTATACGGAAGCCGTCGATATCCAAGGGCATGCCACAATCCAACCCAGCAACCTCCGCTGCGAGCGTCGATTCCAGCTGATTGATTTCAAAATCCATGTCACGACCCCGGCGGAAAGCCAATAAAAGGCCTCTCTAGCAAACCTTTAATTGGCCGACAATGCTCATGGCCACTGGGCTCGCGACGGGGCTGGTAACCGGGCTGGTGACGGGGCCGGCGAAACCGGCCTCGGATCGGCCGAAGAAGGCGGTTGCCAACCGCCGCCGAGAGCTCTGATCAATTGGACGCTAGCCGTCATGCGTCGGACGGAGATCGTGACGGCGGCAAGACGCGCCTGCAGCTCATTATTCTGTGCTGTCACGACGTCCAGATAGGTCGCCACGCCGTCCCGGTAGCGATTATTATCCTGAGTAAGCGTCCGTTCCGCCGCAGCTGCGGCTATGGCTTGCGTCTGACTTTCCTCGGCCAGGCGATGAAGCGCGGCCAGATTATCTTCGACCTCGCCATAGGCGGTCAGGACCGTCTGGCGATATTCCGCCACGGTCTGCTCGTAGGCGGCACGGGCTTCGTCGTTCAAAGCATTAATCTGTCCCCCTTCAAATAAGGGCATAAGCATCTGGGGACCCAAGGACCAGACATGGCTTGGTGCTGAAAACCAGTCAGCGGCCGATGCGCTTTCGAGCCCAAGCATCGCCGTGATGCTGAACGCAGGAAACCACGCCGCCCGCGCAACGCCTATATTGGCGTTAGCGGCGGCGACCCGCCGCTCGGCCGCGGCAATATCGGGCCTGCGCTGAAGCAGAAGCGACGGGACGCCAGCATCAAGCGGCTGCACGGCCTCAGTCAGAGACGCTGGAGGTAAAGTGAAATTGGCAGGCGCTTTACCGATCAGAATGGCAATGGCGTGCTCGAGCTGAGCGCGCTGCAGACGCATATCGGTTGCTTGGGTCTTGGCATTTTCGAGCTGGGTCTCCGCTTGGTCGACATCGACCTCCGGCGCGATCCCGCCTTTGAAACGGCGACGCGTAAGGTCATACGCTTGCTGGTCGGCCGCGACCGTTTTGTCGAGAATATCTTGCGCCATGTCGTCGCCGCGCAGATGCAAATAATCAATAGCAAGCTGCGCGTGCAGGCTCAAAGCGACGCCGGCGAGGTCGGCAGCGCTGGCCGCTGCCTGCGCTTCATTTGCGGCCACAAGGTTGCGCACACGCCCCCACAGATCGATCTCATAAGAGAGATCGGCGCCGGCCGTGAAGTCATTATAGAGCCGATGGGAAGGCTGATTGGCGAGCGTATTCGAGATCTGCTCGCGCGTGGCGCCGATATGCGCCGTTATACTGGGGAAATAAGCTGCGCGCGAGATATTCGCTGCCGCGCGCGCCTGGTCATAGAGTGCGAGGGCAGCTTTGAGATTTTGGTTGGCTTGCGTCAAACTCTCTTCAAAATCGTTGAGCTGCGGATCATGGAAAGCCGTCCACCAAGCGCCTTCAGAGGGCAAATCTTCAGGTCGAACCTCGACCCAAGCGCCAGGCACAGATTCCTTGTAGGCGGACGGAACCGCAGCCGCCGGAACTTTGTAATCGGGCGCGAGCGAACAAGCCCCCAACGCAAGCAGGACCAAAAGAGAGGAAGCTGCGGAAACAGAGATCGACGGCCTCATGGCTTGTGATCGCCTTTGTCGCTTTTGCCCTCTTGCGGCAGGGGTGTTGCGGGGACAGGCTTGTCCGCGGCCTGAGTTCCCGCGGCCGGTTTTTCGGCGCTTGCTTTACCATCCTCAGGCTGTCCGCCCGGTTTTTGATCGGAAGGGCTCTTCGGCGCTTGCTTGACGGGCTTGACAGTCTGTCCGTCAAGGAGCGAGTCCGGCGGATTGGCAATTATGGTCTCCCCGGCACTAAGCCCAGAGGCAACTTCAACCTCTTTGCCGTAGTCACGACCGACAGTTATTGATCTGAGCCTGGCTTTGCCCTCTGTGTCCACGACCGCCACCTGGAGCCCGGCCGCCCGGAACAGCAGCGTGTTCACAGGTATATGAACGCTGCGTCCGCTCGCCGCCAGCTTCAGATGCACCTCGACATAGCTGCCCGGAAGAAGGCGATTTGAGGCGTTTTCGACCTCGAGTTCCATAAGCAGGGTGCGCGTGACGGGATCAATCGCGTCAGCCGTTCTTATAAGCACGCCCATAAAACTTTCGTCCGCATGCTCGGTGAAATGCAGCTCAGCCTTCATAGCGGGAGTTATATAGGCCGAATATGTCTCCGGCACCTGCACATAGACGCGGAGTTTGTCGGTCTCGGCGATATGAAAAAGTTCAGCCCCCGTGCCGCCGCTACCGGCGTTGATAAGCGCGCCTGTATCTGTGTTGCGAGCTGTTATGGTGCCGTCAAAGGGCGCTGTGATCTCCTGGAACCCCTCAAGTTGCTTAAGCCGCTCAAGATTAGCCTGGGCCGATGCTACGGCAGCTGCTTTAGCCGCCGCGTCGCCACTTTTCTCGTCCGCTTCCTGCTTGGAGACAGAATTTGTCTTGAGTAGGTTTTGCCAGCGCTTGGCCGTGCTCTGCGCCAACTGG
>JALYJG010000129.1:0-1138 GCA_030775365.1 Pseudomonadota bacterium | reverse complement strand
TGGCCTGCGCCGTTGTGAGATCGGCCTCTGCCTGATGCAACTGCGCATCCACTTCTGGCGTTTCGATCTCGGCTAGGACCTCGCCGGCTTTAACATGGGCGCCGATATCGGCGGTCCATTTTTTAAGATAACCGCTCGTGCGGGCATAGATCGGCGCCTCGTGCCAGGCCTGCACATTCCCGGGCAACACGACCTCCTCGGAAACTGAACCTTCCGGCACGGACATAACGGCGACGGTCGGCACCGCATATTCGTCGGTCTTGGCCTTGAGGCTCGATGCGGCCTCGATGCGCGTGACGATGCCCCAGATGCCGAAAACCGCCAGGCCAATCACGACCAGAATGATCGGGCCACGGGACCGGGACCGCCTGCCGGAGCCGGGCGCGGATGGTTTGAACTCTTTGGACATCAAACGTTCCCTTTCTGGGGGTCGCCGTGGGGTGAAACCCTATCGCGGCCGTGAATAAGACAGAAAACGGCCGGTACGAAAAACAAAGTCGCGATCGTCGCAAAAACCAGCCCACCGATAACGGCACGCCCGAGCGGCGCGTTTTGCTCGCCCCCCTCGCCGACCCCGAGCGCCATCGGAACCATGCCGATAATCATCGCAAGCGCCGTCATCATCACAGGCCGCAAGCGCGTAAAACCGGCCTCAGCGGCAGCTTTCAGGGGGCTTGCGCCCGCATTTACGCGCTCTCGAGCGAGACTGACGACTAGAATACTGTTCGCCGTCGCCACACCCATGCACATAATGGCGCCCGTTAGGGCCGGAACGTTGAGGGTCGTATGGGTCATGAAAAGCATCCAGACGATCCCGGCAATCGCGCCCGGGAGTGCCGTGATAATAATGAACGCGTCGCTCCAGGACTGGAAATTTACAACGATCAAAAGGTAGACCAAAAGAGTGGCCCCCAGCAGGCCGAATAACAGGCTCTCAAAAGACCTGTTCATCGTTTCCATCTGGCCGCGGGCTATGATGCGCGAGCCCTTCGGCAATTCGGTGGCTGTGTCGTCAACCAGTCTGTGGACGTCTCTTGCGACGCCAGCGAAATCCCTGTCCTGAACTGAGGCGAAAATATCGATCACGGGCTGTGCGTTGTAATGCGAGCCCACGCCGGGGCCCGTGCCGCGCTCAATA
>JALYJG010000128.1 GCA_030775365.1 Pseudomonadota bacterium | reverse complement strand
CTTCAGGCAACGCGTAAAAGAACCACGACACCTGCACGTCCAGGATCTGCGCGAGCTGAAAGAGCCGGCTGGCACCCATGCGGTTGGTGCCTCGTTCGTACTTCTGGATTTGCTGAAACGTCAAACCTGTGGCTTTACCGAGTTGCTCTTGGCTGAGACCAAGCAAGTTCCTGCGTAGGCGCAGCCTTGCGCCGACATGGATATCGACAGGGTCAGGCCCCTCGGCCCGGCCCCTCGCTGGAGTTCCATGCGCCATCTCTTCTCCCGGTATCGTTTTCATGTGGAATACCTAGTGTGCCAGCGTAGGCAGTTAGAAGGTCGCGTCGGTAACAACGTCGCCTTATTGAACTCAGATTACGCCAAGCGGTGTAAAATGAAGATACGATTTCAAGGGCTCTTCCACAAAAAACGCCTCTTAGGGCTTAAGTACGCGCCCAATTTCCGGATCGGCGCGTGGATTCATTTTCGTTTGCGCAGTCCTAAAAGAGCGGCCGTGGCACCGAAAAATCCGAACAGTGCCCAGACCGGCCTGTCGCCATTTTTGCTAAAAAAGGTCTGCGGGAGTGCAACCGGAAGGTCGGCGTCAAGATAGCCGCTAGCGCCAAGCTGAAGCTCGGCCGTAATGCGTCCGTAGCCGTCCACGACACCCGATATGCCCGTATTCGCAGCCCTTACGAGCGGGAGCCCTTCCTCGACCGACCGCACCCGCGCGCTGGCAAAATGCTGATACGGCCCGGCCGTGTGGCCGTACCAGCCGTCATTCGTGACGTTGAGCAGAAATTCAGGCCTGTCCTCCTGCGCGGCGACGTCGCCCGGAAAAATGACTTCGTAGCAGACGAGCGGACTAAACGGGGGAAGACCAGCCACACGGAGCGTCCGCACGCCGTCCCCGGGCGTAAAGTCCACACCAAGATTCACAAGCGGTCGCAGAGGAATGACCGATCGATACGGAATATATTCGCCGAAAGGGACCAAGTGATGTTTGTCATACCCTGCGTCGATACGCGCCAAACTGTCGATTGCGATCAGGGAATTATAAAAGTGCAGATGTTCGTTTTCGTCCGTACTGCGCCGGATGACGCCTGTCAGCACACTACCGTTGAGCGGAGTGTGAGCCGCCACCTCCTGCCGGCGGCGCGCGTCCTCCGCCAAATAGAATGTGGCCGCAGTCTCGGGCCAGATGATGTGCGTCACGGGCTCGAGGCCGGGTTGAGATGACAGATCGAGCAACTGCTCAAAGTTCTTTTCCCGCTCATCGGCGACCCATTTCAGAGCCTGATCGACGTTGGGTTGCACCAGCCGCAGCCTCACCTCGGGCACCGTTTTCGCCGTGGCCTCAGTCAACCGCCATTGACCCCAGAAGCCGCAGGCAGCAAGACATAGGAGGCTGGCGCAAACGACCCAGCGGCCCATAGCGCCCCCTCTGGCAAGGAGCGCGGGCAGGCAGCTGGCGATCAATGTCAAAAGCGTCAGGCCATAGATTCCGGCGACGCTTGTGATCTGCAGCATCGGCAGGAGGCCCGACCATCCATAGCCTTCGAGGTTCCAAGGAAAGCCGCTGAAGGCATGGCCGCGCACATAATCGGAGAGGAACCACATGAGCGCGACGGTGAGAACGCCCTCAAGGCCGCGGCAACCTATCCGCCAGGCGACGGCCATGCCCGCGCCGTAGTAGAGGCCGAAGACCAAAGGCAGGCCGCAGACCGACAACGGCACGGCCCACCAGAAGGCCGCGATATCGACAAACATCGATGCCGCGATCCAGTAAAGCCCAAGCAGCATGAGGCCGAAAGCGAACGCCCAGCCGATGATAAATGCTTCCCGCATGCTCTTGGCGCCTTGCAGCAGAAAAACCAGCGCTGGAAAGCTTACCCAGAACACGGGGACCGCATTGATGGGCGCGAAAGCGAGAGCCGCGAAGACACCGAAGAGCGCGGCGGCCGACACGCGTCGCCACCCCGTCAGGTTGCGCAAAAAGGCTGCCAGCGGCGGCAGCCGGCCGAGAGCTCGCATCGGAAATCGCGTTAAGTGAGACACGGCACGCTACATGCCACCCGTTCCATGGCGCGTCAACGCAAAGGCTCGGTAATGATCGTGCGTTCTGCTTTTTGTACTTGTTTTGTTCTCATGGCCAAGGTATACATCCCAACACGAGTTATACACCGTAATATGAAAAGGTCCGCCCGAAGGTCATGGACTCGCTCTTTCATATGACTACACTCGGACTACGAAATGCTCAGACGGAATCACGAACAAAACAACAACTGAAGACGGAAAGGTCAGGTCTCACATGGCGGGTAGCGTCAACAAGGTCATTCTCGTCGGTAATCTGGGCAAGGATCCTGAAATCCGCTCTTTCCAAAACGGCGGTCGCGTCGCCAGTTTCTCTGTGGCCACATCCGAAAGCTGGAAAGACAAGGCCAGTGGCGAGCGCAAGGAAAGAACGGAGTGGCACCGCATTTCCGTGTTCAACGAAAACCTCGTCGGCATCGTCGAACGTTATTTGAAGAAGGGCGCCAAAGTTTATGTTGAAGGGCAGCTCGAAACGCGCAAATGGACGGACAAAGAGGGCCAGGACAAATACACGACCGAAGTCGTCCTCCGTCCCTTCCGCGGCGAGTTGACGATGCTCGATGGCCCGGGCGGAGGGGCGCGGAGCGGCACCGGCGCTCAAATGACCGATGATCGCGGCGGTTTTGTTGGGGGCTCGTCATCGTCATCGTCCTCTTCTGTGGGCGGCTCAGGTGGCGGCTCGTCCTTGGGTGATCTCGACGACAGTATTCCGTTTTAAGGGGATAGGCGGTTGGCGTGCTTCCGAAAGCCGCGTGTCTGACGGCCTTCTGAACTTGGCAGCAGTCCTTGGCCTCGCTGGTTGGGTTCGGCTGGTCTCAGATCAGGTCTTTCCGTCTGGCCGAGCTCGAGTTTTCGGTGCCTGATCGCGCGAATACGATAAAAGAAGGGAACGCAGAAAGCTCAACCTCGACACGCAATTAGGGACCGGCTGCCTTCATGTCCTCGTCGAAATTCATCCATCTCCGTGTCCATTCCGCATACTCCTTGGCGGAGGGTGCGATCAAGATTGTCGAGGATAAACCTAAAGACGGACACAAGCCGCTACGCAAAGATCTTATTCAGCTTTGCCTACAGCACCACATGCCTGCGGTGGCCCTGACCGATAAAGGCAATTTGTTTGGTGCCCTCGAATTTGCCTTGGAAGCCGCGAGCGCTGGTGTCCAGCCGATCATCGGCTGTCAGGTAGCGGTTTTACGCCCCGAGCAGATCGGGCTCAAAAACCTTAACCGCGAGGATTATGATCAGCTGATTCTGCTCGTGCAGAACGAACTCGGCTACCGCAATCTCTCGGCACTCGTGACGAAAGCCTATCTGGCGACCGACCGCGCGCATCCTTTCGTGACCACCGAGGAGCTCGGGCAGCACCCCGGCGGCCTGATCGCTCTTTCGGCAGGCACTGACGGCGCCGTTGGCCGCCTGTTGCTGGCCGGCCAGGCCGTCCCCGCAGAGGTCGCGTTAACTCAACTCAGTGAGCTGTTTAAGGACCGTTTTTATGTCGAGGTCACGCGCCATCACGGCGGCACCGTGGGGCAGAATGAATCGCGGATTGAGACAGAACTGATCGAGCTCGCTTACAAACACAACTTGCCGCTTGTCGCCACGAACGACGTTCATTTTGGCGAAGCCGATATGTATGACGCGCATGACGCTCTGCTCTGCATCGCCGATAAAATGGTCATCAGCGCGCAGAACCGTCGTCGTCTGACGCCGGATCACCGCTTCAAATCCGCGGCCGAGATGCGCACACTGTTCGCCGATCTGCCCGAGGCGTGCGACAACACGATCACGATCGCCAAAAGGTGCGCCTATATGCCACCTGTACGGCCGCCTATTTTGCCGGCTTTCCCGACAAACGAGGGACGGACGGAACGGGAGGAGCTTCACGCTAATGCCGAAAGCGGGCTCGATGCACGTTTAGCGCTGGCGGGAATCACCGAGCCCGGCCAGGTCAAAATCTACAAAGATCGCCTGGCTTTCGAATTAAATGTCATCGTCAGCATGGGGTTTGCCGGCTATTTCCTTATCGTCTCCGATTTCATCAAATGGGCGAAAGGGCAAGGCATAGCCGTGGGCCCGGGCCGAGGCTCCGGCGCCGGCTCTGTGGTCGCATGGTCGCTCCTGATTACCGATCTCGATCCGATAAAATTCGGCCTTCTGTTCGAGCGCTTTCTTAATCCGGAGCGTGTATCGATGCCGGATTTCGACGTCGATTTCTGTCAGGAACGGCGTGATGAAGTTATACATTACGTGCAGAGTAAGTACGGCGCCGATCGCGTGGCGCAGATCATCACCTTCGGCAAGTTGCAGGCCCGCGCCGCCTTGCGTGATGTTGGCCGCGTGCTCGCCATGCCGTACGGCTATGTCGACAAGATCTGCAAACTCGTGCCCAACAATCCAGCTAATCCCGTAACGCTGGCACAGGCCATCGACGGCGAGGCGCAATTGCAGCAGTTGCGGGACGGGGATGCGACGGTGGGGCAGATGATGGACATCGCACTGCGCCTCGAGGGTCTTTATCGCAACGCATCGACACACGCGGCCGGCATTGTGATCGGAGATCGCCCTCTCGTTGAGCTTGTGCCGCTGTATCGTGATCCGGATGCTATGCTGCCGGCCACGCAATTCAACATGAAGATGGTCGAAACCGCCGGACTCGTGAAGTTCGACTTTCTCGGCCTCAAAACTCTCGATGTGCTGCAACAGGCGGTCGAGCTTTTGAAACAGCGCTCCATCGATGTGGATTTGCTCCATCTGCCGCTCGACGACGCCAAGACGTACGCCATGCTCTCGCGCGGCGACACGACAGGCGTCTTCCAGCTGGAAAGCTCAGGCATGCGGGATGTGCTGCGCCGCCTGCGCCCGAACCGCTTTGACGATATCGTGGCCCTTAATGCTCTTTACCGGCCGGGTCCTATGGACAGCATTCCGAAATACATCAGCAGCAAGAACGGCGATGAGCCGGTTCATTACCCGCATCCGATGCTCGAGCCCATCCTGAAAGAAACGTTCGGCGTGTTCACGTATCAAGAGCAGGTCATGAAGGCGGCGCAGGATCTTGCCGGCTACAGCCTGGGCGGGGCGGATCTGCTGCGACGAGCCATGGGTAAGAAAAAAGCGTCCGAAATGGCGGCGCAGCGAGCGATTTTCCTGGCGGGAGCGGGCAAAAACGGCATCGCCGAAGCGCAGGCCAATCTCGTCTTCGACCTCATGGAAAAATTCTCGGGCTACGGCTTCAACAAAAGCCATTCGGCGCCCTACGCCTTTGTGGCCTACCAGACCGCTTATCTGAAGGCCAACCACCCGGCGGAATTTTTCGCCGCCGCCATGAATTTCGAAATGGGCGATACCGACAAGCTCAATGTGTTCCGCCAAGAACTGGGGCGCCATCGTATCGCTTTACTACCCCCTGACATCAACAAGTCCTTTGCTTCCTTCAGCGTCGAGGCGCAGCCGGGCGGCTTTGCTGTCCGTTACGCCCTGGCGGCGGTCAAGGGCGTTGGCGCCGCCGCCATGCGCGCTATCACGGCGGCGCGGTCGGAGAAGGGGCCTTTCAAGGATTTGTTCGATCTCGTTGAACGCGTCGATCCCCGGGTGATGAACCGCAAGCAGATGGAAAACCTTGCTTCGGCCGGCGCTTTCGATAGCCTCGCCAAAAACCGCGCGCAAGTCATTGCTGGGATCGACACTCTGCTCAAGCACAGCCAGCAGGCCAATGCCGAACGTTCGAGCGGGCAGGTGAACATGTTTGGCGGGGAAGGCGGCACGACGAAGCCGCCCCTGCCAGCCGCGAAAATGTGGGACGAACTGACGCGGCTGCAACATGAGTTTTCGGCGCTCGGCTTCTATCTGTCCGCCCACCCGCTCGACAACTACAGGGCCGTGCTTGAGCGCATGGGCGTTGTCACAGCGGGAACGATTGCTTCACAAAAGCGCGCGACCGGGCCGAGCCGGTATAAACTGGCCGGCGTGGTCTTAAGCAAACAGGAACGCACCTCACGCAACGGCAATAAGTTCGCATTCGTGCAACTGTCGGATATGGGGGGGGCTTTTGAGCTCACAGTATTTTCGGAATTGTTAGCGGCTAAGCGCGACGTTCTCGA
>JALYJG010000127.1 GCA_030775365.1 Pseudomonadota bacterium | reverse complement strand
CCCTGTTTGGTGTCAAAATCCGGAACATGTGGGGCACTCCTTTCTGGAACTTTGCGGGGTTATGCGCCCTCTTTTACCTGCGCCCTGTCTTGGCGGAGAAGAATCTGGAGCGGTTTACCTTGGCCGCCCTGGTGGTCCTGGCTCTCGGGGTCACCAGCGTCAGTGGCTTTAATCTTTTCAGTCCCTATGCCACGCACAAAGCGGGCCGCATATATTTTCCGGGGGCAGCGCTTGGCCAACAGCTGAGCACGGCCTGGGAGGCGCGGTTTCATCAGCCCTTGCGCTATGTAATCGGCGACACATGGGTTGGGGGGAATGTTGCCTTCTACGCTCTGGACCGCCCCCATTTGCTGATTGCCGGAAATTATGAGATCAGCCCGTGGATCAGCCCTGACGACATTAAACGCTATGGCGCGATTATCGTCTGGTGCCGGGGCTCCTGCACCAGCCAGGACGTCAATGATATCCCGGAATGGTTTTGGACGGAGTTTAGCCAGGCCGAGCAACAAGGTGTCCTTACCCTTCCGCAACAAACCGGGGCCGCCGTTCCGCCGGCAAAAATCGGCTGGGCGATACTGGCCCCCGGCCTTACACCCTTGATGCGGGCAAGAGAGTGACTATATGTAGATCCATGAGACCATTCTTTGCCCTTATTCTGGGACTTTCCCTGACGTTGTCCCCCGCGGCGGTGTCGGCTCAGACGCCCACAACTGTCGTGCCGGAGTCGCGCGCTCAGGTGACTATGAGTTTTGCGCCGCTGGTCAAGCAGGTGGCTCCGGCCGTCGTCAATATATATACCGAAAAAAAGATTCAGCAGCGTGTATCTCCGCTGTTTGACGACCCGTTCTTCAGACAATTTTTTGGCGGGAACCTCGGCCAGGGGTTTACGCGTCAGCGGCTTGAAAATGCCCTTGGTTCGGGTGTGATCGTGCGGCCGGATGGCCTCATCATTACGAGCAACCATGTTATTGCCGGCGCGGACCAGATCCGGGTCGTTTTGTCGGACAGGCGGGAGTTTGACGCGTCTTTGGTGTTGGCGGACGAGCGGGCTGATCTGGCCGTTTTGCGCATTGATGTGAAAAACGAGAGGCTACCTTATCTTGGCCTCAAGGACTCGGACGAGGCCCAGGTCGGCGATCTCGTGCTCGCGATCGGCGATCCCTTCGGCGTCGGTCAGACGGTCACGAACGGAATTATATCTGCTGTCGCTCGCGGGGCGACGGGATCCACTGATCTTGACTACTACATTCAGACAGACGCAGCGATCAACCCTGGCAATTCAGGTGGCGCGTTGGTGACGATGGACGGCAAGCTTGTCGGCATTAACGCTTCGATTTACTCGCGCAGCGGGGGCAATCTCGGCATCGGCTTTGCCGTGCCCTCGAATATGGTACGCGTCGTCCTCGACGCGGTCGCGCAGGGAAAGAAGGCGACCACGCATCCCTGGTTTGGCATCGACGGGCAGGACATTACCCCTGAGCTTGCCGCCTCCATGAATATGGCGCAGCCGGCGGGCGTCCTCGTCAACAATATTCACTCCGCCAGTCCGGCGGGAAAAGCCGGGCTGCGGGTCGGCGACGTTATCGTTTCGGTCGATGGGAAGCCGGTCGATGACCTCGGGACTTTCAGATATCGCATCGCTACTCGTCCTGTCGGTGATACGGCAAACTTGGGGATCGTGCGCAAAGGTCAGAAGACCGATATTCAAACTGTCCTGATTGCGCCGCCAGAAGACCCGCCGCGCGATCGAACGGAGGTCAAGGGGCGCAATCCGTTCGCCGGCGCCATTCTTGAGAATTTATCGCCGGCCGTTATCGAGGAAACCGGTGTGCGCGGCGCCGAGCATGGCGTCGTTGTAATTGACGTCAAAGAGGACAGCGCGGCGGCAAGCATCGGGTTGCAACCGGGAGATATCGTGCTCAGCATTAACAATGGCAAAGTTGCTGATGTGCAAGACGTTGCGACGGCCCCCGCGTCACGCGGCGGATGGCGCATCAAAATCGAGCGTGGCGATAACGTTATTAGCGTTATGGTTGGTGGGTGACAAAAAGTCGGACCGTCAACGGAAATGGCTTAGACGATCGGACCTCGTGGAAGGGGTGCTTGACCGACTGAACCGTCTCCGCTGTGGCCAATTTAAAGTTGTAGGCCCAGGCTGTGGATTCTTTGGCGGCGTCGTTGTTATCGGGTTTGACTCCGACATCGCAGTCTCGAAATGATGGCGCGATGGACTCCCAGGCTTTTCCGAGGGCATCATTGGCTGCCGAGGGCACTTCGATAGCAGGATCATATTTTTGCGCGGCCAGACGCACGGCGCGATTGACGCTTCCATGGAACGCGGTTCGGGCAAAGTTGAGCGTCAGTGCATCCTGGTCGAAACGATAGCCCGCTGCGGCCAAGGCCTTCACCGCCTTGTCGCCGTGGATCACTGCGGCCTTGCCCACGGGCCAGAAGCGATCACCGTTTGAGCAAAGACCGTTGAAGTCAAAACCAGCTTTTTCCAGTTTTTGTACGATGGATACAAATTGTCGCGGTGTCGTGCGGGTCTTAAAGAGTGCCGCGCTTAAAGTATCTAAATGGGGACTCATATATTTCTCCTTTCTAAGTCGTCTCAATAGCAGCTTTATAGACCATGATGTTTGTGCCCGCCCAATACTGTTATACTTTCACACCGGCGTTGGTTAACAGCCACTATTGTCGTGCGAGGACGGAAAATGAAAGCAAAACCAGGACCTTCGCTCTTCGCCGAGACCGTAGCCCGGCCGCTGGCCGACCGGCTTCGCCCGCAACACCTGGCCGATGTGGTCGGACAGGATCACCTCTTGGGGCCGGAAGCTCCCATCGGGCGCATGGTTGCGGCAAAGCGGCTGGCGTCTCTAATCCTCTGGGGCCCGCCCGGTTGCGGCAAGACGACCATAGCGCGGCTGCTCGCGGCCGAAGTCTCATTGTGGTTCGAGCCCGTATCGGCCGTGGCTTCCGGGGTCGCTGATCTGCGCAAGATTTTCGAAGCCGCGCAGGAGCGGCGCGATGCAGGCCAGGGAACACTGCTATTTATCGACGAGATTCACCGCTTCAATCGCGCCCAGCAGGATGTGCTCCTGCCTTATGTGGAAGACGGCACCGTCGTTCTAGTGGGTGCGACAACGGAAAACCCCTCGTTCGAACTGAACGGTGCTCTGCTTTCGCGCTGCCAGGTCCTCGTCCTCAACCGACTGGGCGACGCCGCGCTTGAGGGGCTGCTGCGCCGGGCCGAGGCGGCAGCAAAGCGGGACCTGCCGTTGACAGAAGATGCGCGGACCGCTCTCAAGGCCATGGCGGACGGCGATGGGCGCTATGCGCTGGTCATGGCGGACGAGTTGCTCGGCGTGACCGGGCGGGTGCTCGATGCCCAGCAGCTGGCTGAATATGTCCAACGCCGCCGACCGCTTTACGACAAGGCGCAGGAAAGTCATTACAATCTTATCAGCGCGCTGCACAAATCGCTGCGGGGATCGGATTGTGATGCTGCTCTGTACTGGCTTGCTCGAATGCTCAGTGGCGGGGAAGAACCGCGTTACATTGTTCGGCGCTTGACAAGGTTCGCTAGCGAGGATGTGGGCCTGGCCGATCCGCAGGCGCTCGCGATGGCTTTGAGCAGCTGGGAGGCCTATGAGCGTCTTGGTAGCCCCGAGGGCGAGCTCGCTCTCGCGCAGCTTGTCATTTACCTTGCCACAGCGCCTAAATCGAACGCCGCCTATGTTGCAATTAAAGGCGCTATGCGGGCCGCCAAAGAGCATGGCTCGCTGATGCCACCGAAACACATACTCAATGCGCCCACCAAACTGATGCAGGACCTAGGGTACGGTGAAGGGTATGTTTATGACCACGATTCCGCCCAAGGCTTTTCCGGCGCCAATTACTTTCCCGAGGAAATGGCGCGTCAACAGTTTTACGAGCCCGTCGACCGCGGTTTCGAGCGCGAGATCAAAAAGCGTCTGGCCTATTGGGATGAGCTGCGCAAGAGCCGGCGTGAGGGCGAAGGGTCAAGGTGAGGCCGTAAGTTTTTGCCGCGCCTCCGCCGCCTTCTGGCGATAAAGAGCTGCCGTCTTCCTGTCGCCCATACGTTCATACATAGCTTCGAGCGCAGCATAGGATGGATAGTAGCTGGGGTCTATTTCGACAGCGCGCAGGAAGTGGCGGATCGCCTCCTGCGTATAGCGGTTTCCATCGGGCCCGTTGAGCAGGGTTATCGCAAGATCGTGCTGAGCTTCCGCATTCGTATCGCCGGACAACTCGATTGAGAGTTCGTAATGCTCAAGCGCCAATTGGTATTCGCCGCGCCGGGTGTATTCGATGGCGAGGTTGTTATGGGCGTGCGGGGAGGGCTCGCCGTTGCGGAAGATATTCAGATAGAGCGTTTCGGCGTCGTGCCAGACGTTGTTCTGCTCATAGGTGAGGACACCCAGAAGGAGCGCGGCTGTCCCGGCCAGAACTGCCATCAAGGACCGTGCCCCCGTGCCGCGCAGCCTCGTAGCGAGGTCCAATCGCTGGGCCACGGCAAGGAAAAGCCCAGCTGTCGGCAAATAGAGCCAGTGCTCCAGCAGTGAGGCGTTAACGGCCACAAGGATACCCGTATGGAGAATGTCGGCCGCGGCAAACCAGAGCCATCCCCAGCTCAGCACCCGGGACTTTCGCTTACGGCCAAGGCAAATTTGCGCGGTGGCTAGCGCAACCAGGAGCAGGCCCAGTCCGACCCGCCACTGCAGCGGGCTTTGGACGGCAGGAAAATCGCGGTCGAAGTGAAGCCCGACAGGCCACACGACGAAACCGAGATACGAAGGCACGGTCGCAAGAAACGTATAGGTCCTGACGAGAACACTATTAGCATACAGATCATTTTGCCGATGAAGTTGGAAGTCACTGAAGTTCAAGCCGAACTGGTGCCATACGACATACCCGGCAGCGAGTAACCATAAGGGCCAGAGCGAATAATAGGTTTTTGGTTTGAACGGTTCCTTACTCAGCAAAAACGCACAACTCATCGCCAGCAAAGGGAATGCGACCGCCTCTTCCTTGCTGAGCAGCGCCAGCGCAAAGAACGGCAAGGAGGCCGCGACGTTCGAGCTGCTGAAGCGCGGTAATAACATAATGAGGCCGAGCAGGGTAAAAAAAGCATAGAGCGGATCGGCCGTGCCGCTGATATAGGCGATGACTTCGGTATGAACCGGATGTAGCGCCCAGACGAGAGCCGCGAAGAAGGCGGGCCATATCTTAAAGCGCAGTTTGCGTCCAAGTGCGTAAACCAAGCAGGCGTTGGACGCGTGCAAAGCGACATTCAACGCATGGAACATAAACAGTGAAAGTCCGGCCAATTGATAAATAATAAGATAGGCGAGGATTTGCATCGGCCGGTAAAAACCGCCGGCTATACTCGCCCCCGCCGTGGCCGAGGTTCGGAAGATGCTGCCGATCGCGTGCCAGTCGCGTAGATAGGCGTTTTTTAATATCAGGGATTCGTCGTCATATAAAAAAGCGTTATCGTAGACATTCCCGTAGGCCGCGCAAACCACCAGAAGGAGAAAGAAATAGGGCGCGATTTTTGCGACCGGCGCCGGGATAACACTAGGGGTTTGTGCGGGGCTTCCGGAAATCATTTGGTACAAGGCAAGAGGAGATGTCCCAGCCTACATGAGTTCGGTTGCGTCGTGTAAGCGCTTTCTGTTCCGGAGCATCGGCGATTTTAGGGCGCTTGCGGTGCGGTCCGATGCCAGACGAGCCAAGCCGTGAGGCCGCCAATCATACCCATAAGGCCAGACACACAGAGGCTGGCGACAAACTGCGGGGTGACAAGGTTATCGGCCGGCGCCCCGCTGGCCAGATAATGGATGAGCTCGTCGCTCCGCCATATCTTGTGAGCACGGGCGTGATTCTTTTCGAGCCACAGAATAACGGCCATAGGCAGGCTGCCAAGAAGAAAGCCCGCGGCCAGGGCCGTCCACCAGCGCACGAGCCCTATACGGTTGAGAAACAGGTAGGCCGGAAAACCCAGAAGGACGGCATTCAAAAAGCCGAGGCAAAAAATGACGGCGCCCACAAGTATTGCAGCGCCGACCCGGTCGTAGGTGAGAAAGACAAAGCCGGTAACAAGGATCGCCACGACCGCCGACGCCGCGAGATAACTCAGCGTCACCCGGGCAAGCTCGCTCCTCATCCTGCCTTTTTCGCCGGCAGAGCCAGGCGGATGTGCAGTTCCTGCAGCCGT
>JALYJG010000126.1 GCA_030775365.1 Pseudomonadota bacterium | reverse complement strand
GCTCATACTACTGGCTAAAATTTATCAAGCATACGGCCGCAGGAGAGAACGACGACGGCGCGATTCTGGCGCGGGGGCATGTCGCCGTCTCGGCACTTGGACTTAACCGCAGCGTTCAAATCGACCGCCCTCCGGTCGTCTTCGAACGTGCGGACGGACCTGCGCATGAGTGACGATGGCTTTCCCACCGCGTTTATGGTCAATGCATATATAAGAATCGCCGCGCGGGAGGGCGTGCCCATAACGGTACGGCGCCGGGGGGACGATACCAGCGGCACCATCATGCTCAAAATCAATCGTCTCGACGGTACCGCCGACGTACTAACGCAAGTTCGGCTTGACGATCAGACCGTCTGGAGCCCTGTCAGTCGCGCCGGCCCGCTGACCGATGCGGAAGCGGAGCGCTATATGGACGGACAGGCGAAAATTGACCCCGATTCCTGGCTTTTGGAGATTGAAGATCGGCAGGGCCGCCACTGGTTCCCGGGCAGGGTCCTCAAGTAAACGGTGCCTGTGGATTTTATTCCTGAATCCTGATACCTGATTAAGACAAGGTTTGTTTACGGAGCACCCGATGGCAGATTCCCCTCCCCAGCTAGCGACGACCTCCGGCGCGAATTTGCCGATGTTCTACACAGCTCCCCGACCGCTGGATCGGGCCAAGGACGCTCAGTTGCGAATTTCCCGGCCGACACATTTTCGTTTCGCCGCTCGCACGAACGCTATCCCGCTGCTGATCGACGAGTTTCCGATGGCCGCCGCCCACTATCCCATCGTTTTTGCTGACGGGCCTATTCCCATTCCTGCAGCTGTAGTTGGTCTACAGAACGACACAAATCTGTTCGTCGACAAGCAAGGCCGCTGGCAGAACAATGCCTACCTGCCGGCTTATGTACGCCGTTACCCTTTCATCCTGATGGACGACACGGAACAAAAGCAATTCGTCCTCTGTATCGATGAAGGCAGCGATATGGTCTCGAGCAACGGTGAATACGCTTTATTTGAGAACGACGAGCCCAGCGCGTTTACAAAGAGCGCTATGGAGTTTTGTGCGGTGCTCCGCCAGCAGGGCGATACGACCGATGCGTTCGTCAAGTCACTGAAGGACAATGACCTCCTGATCCCGAACGACGCCAAGATTGACGTGCGTGACGGCACCCAACTGCAGCTTAACGGCTTCCTTGTCATCAACCCGCAGAAGTTCGACGCGCTCCCGGACGACGTCTTCATCCAGTGGCGCCGCAACGGATGGCTTGGGCTTGTGTACGCTCAGCTTCTTTCTTCGCATCGCTGGCAGAATCTCGTCGATTTGATGCAGTCCAGACGATGATGCGTTTCTTTGCAACGGCGCTATTCGTCTTCGCCGTCAGCACGAGCGCGTCGGCGCAGCAAAGCCTACCGTTCATAGCTCTTCACGGGGCCCCCAAATACGGCGCCGATTTTCAGCATTTCGACTATGTCAATCCGGACGCCCCAAAAGGGGGCGAGCTTCGCCTCGTGCCCGTCGCCAACACCTTTGATACGGTCAACCCTTTTACGCTTAAGGGCGTCGCCGCCGATGGCAGCGGCATGGTGTTTGAAACTTTGATGGCCGGGTCGCTCGACGAAGCCTTCAGCCAGTACGGGTGGCTTGCCGAGAGCGTGACAGTGGCACCTGACCGGAGCTGGGTTGCATATAAATTAAGACCCGAAGCACGGTTCAGCGACGGCTCGCCGATCACTCCTGAGGACGTGGTCTTTTCGTTTGAAACCCTGCGGGACAAAGGACATCCGTCCTATCGGACCTACTACAAAGAAGTTGTGAAGGCGGAAAAGACGGGCCCGCATGAAGTTCGCTTTTCCTTTCATGACACGACCAACACGGAACTGCCGCTCATAATGGGCCAATTGCCGGTGCTTTCTAAAAAGTTCTGGGAGGGCAAGGACTTTGGGGCAACAACGCTCGACCCGGTTCTCGGCAGCGGTCCCTACAAAATTGACGTCATCGAACCTGGCCACGCGATCAGTTACAAGCGGGTGAAGGATTGGTGGGGCAAAGATCTGCCCGTCAACAAAGGCCGGTACAATTTCGACACCATTCGCTACGACTACTATCGCGACAGCACGGTAGCTTTGCAGGCCTTCCTCGCCGGGCGCTATGACCTGCGCATTGAAAACGCGGCCAAGAACTGGGCCCTTGCCTATGACACGCCGGCCGTCAAAAGCGGCCTCATCAAAAAGCAGGAAATCCCCAATGAACTCCCTTCGGGCATGCAGGCTTTTATATTCAACACCCGAAATCGGCTGTTTCAAGATCGGCGCGTACGCGAGGCTCTCAATTATGCCTTCGACTTCGAGTGGTCGAACAAGAATATGGCTTATGGGGCGTACAAAAGAACCAAAAGCTACTTCGAGAACTCCGAATTGGCCGCCAAGGGCCTACCGTCGGCGGATGAGCTGAAACTTCTGGAACCGTGGCGCGGCAAAATCCCGGATGAAGTCTTCAACCAGGAATTCAACCTACCGACGACGGATGCGAGCGGCGATAACCGGGAGAACCTGCATAAGGCGGCCGACCTGCTTCGGGAGGCCGGCTGGACGTTGAAGGACGGTAAGCTCACCAACGCAGAGGGACAACGGTTCTCGTTCGAAATCATCGAAGACGAGTCCATGTTTGAGCGGTGGGTCGATCCGTTTCTGCGCAACCTCGAGCGGTTGGGCATCCAGGCCACCTTTCGTGTCGTGGACGCCTCGCAATTCCAAAATCGCCTAGATGATTTCAACTTTGACATGACAATCGGCGTTTTCGCTCAATCTCTCTCGCCCGGCAATGAACAGTTCGATTACTGGTCCTCGGCCAAAGCGGACTCCAAGGGCAGTCGCAACCTCATCGGCGTCAAAAATCCCGCTGTCGATTCGCTTTTGGAAAAGCTTGTCCATGCCAGGAGCCGGGAAGATCTCGTGACCGTCTGCGGGGCTCTCGACCGGGTACTCGTCTGGCAATACTACGTCATCCCGCACTGGTATCTCGGATCGACGCGGGTTGCCTATTGGGACATGTTCGGCCAACCGCCCGTCAGCCCGAAATACGGCGTAAATATCGTTGATGGCTGGTGGTTCGACGCCGCACGCGCCCAAAAGATCGGCGAGAGCCAGAAGCGGAACCGTTAGACGGCGCAGGACATCATTTCTTTTTTATGCCGCCAGCTCCGGCAGCAAAGATTTGTTAACTATCCTGCGCCATAAAAGCGGCAAGATTTCGTTTGAATCTTGCAACTCACCTTCACCTGGATAACGGAGAACGACATGAAAAAACCACTAACCGCGCTCGCCCTGACGGCGGCTCTGACACTCGCCATTTCCTCGGCTGCCTTCGCCGAGGATATGATGGACCCGGGCCATCCCCGCGTTAACGAGGTCGAACAACGTATCGACAACCAGGAAAATCGCGTAAACGCCGGCGTTGCCGACGGCCAGATCAACGCGCACGAAGCCGCAAAAGACGATGCGAGACTGAATCGCGAACAAGCAACTCTAAACGCGGATGAGGCCAAGCATAACGGTCACATCACCCGGCATGAACAACGGCACCTCAACAAGCGTCTTACAAGAGGCAGCCACCGGATCCACCATCAGCGCCACAGACCCGCAACAAACTAAGCGAACATTAATTGCTGAGGAAGCCCCGCCGGCTCACCGGCGGGGCTTTTCTTTTACTGGCCTCTAAGGCTTCGGGGCCGCTAGGGTCTTCGGGGCAACAATGACCCCGTCATCAGCATCTGCAACCCGCCATTTCGTCAGATGCATGACGATATCGCCCCAGGCGCTGCCAGTCTCCAGCTTAACGGCCAGCTCGGGCATTGTCTCGCTCACCTGCCCCAGCCATACATGAAAGGGCTCCCTGTCCTCCCCACTTTCGCTCTTCTTCCAGAA
Organism: Pseudomonadota bacterium; assembly: GCA_030775365.1. GTDB lineage: Bacteria > Pseudomonadota > Alphaproteobacteria > UBA9219 > UBA9219 > JALYJG01. The sequence goes on along the minus strand of JALYJG010000126.1, from coordinate 2,352 downwards.
GCGCGCCTTGACCTTGTCGGTCCACTCCCCGGCGACCGCCTTGAACCGCGCATCGCAAGTCCGGGCCCGCCCTTTGAAAACGCCGTAATCATCCTCATCGATAAATTCCGACCCTGTCTCGACGGCAGTGACATCAAATCGGCGCTTGCCGTCAAACACGGACACGGTGACGTTGCAGTTCTTCTCGACGGCGACATGAGCCAGCATCTGTAGGAGGGCCGTCACGGGATCGAGAGCGCCCGCCTTCTGCTCGCGGGTCATAGTCTCTTTGTCGTCATCGGCGTTGGGCGGATCATATTCATGGGTGATATCACCGTCGCGGAAATGCAACTTCATGCCCTTTGATTTCTTGCCCCAGAGGTCGTGCGTGGCATATTCCGACGGTAAAAACCGATCCTTGCTGATCTGCCCGCGCGCATCCAGCTGAGTGTCCCAAGGAATAAGCCTGTACCAGATGCCGTAGGTCTTGCCTTTAACGAGGGCATGGTAGCGCTCGGTTCCTTCCTCGAACAAAATGTCGGCAGTCAAAAGGTGGATTCCGCCCACATAGACATCATATGTGGCCACGATAGGCTGGAGTGGCGGAATGAGGGGGCGGTCCTCGATTTTAGCTTTGTTGGCATAGTGATGGCGCGTCCCGCCCTCCGCATGGACTCCGGACGGCAAGGCTAGTGCGACCACCAGTGCTGCCAAAATAAATAGCTTGTTCATCGACGCTCATCCCCCTTGAAGCGCCTGAAATTATGTCACTTCTGCAACAAAATCCATTTTATTCGCATGCCGCAAAATGGCCTCCGCCTCAGCGGTGTAACCGCCCTCGGGTCCATGCAGAACCAGTTTTCGATGTTGACGCACGTAACGATCGCCGCCCTTTCGGGCACGCAGGATGACACGCAACGGGGCGGCAGCGGCCTTTGGGTGCACGGTCAAAAGCTCGATGCCGTTGAAGTTTCCCGAAAGCATGGCCAAAATATCGGGCAGACGGTCCGCACGATGTATCAAGGTGAGAGTTCCGCCTGTTTTTAACGATCGGTCTGCGGCCAGGATCCATTGACCGAGCTCACCCTCTTTTTCGGCATTGGCTATCCGTTTGGTGGCCTGCTTTGAGACCGTATGCTGCGTCTCCGGGTGATAGGGCGCGTTCATAATGACGTGGTCGAAAGCGCCAAGATCGGCTGGAAGCTGGGCTACATCCCCCCGTCGGACGCTGAAGCTGCCCGAAAATAAATTGCGTGACGCGTTTCTCTGGCAAAGCGCGTAAAGCTCCGCCTGGATCTCAAGGGCGGTTACGGAAAGTCCGGGCACGCGGCACGCAACACATAGCATAGCCCCCCCAACCCCGCTGCCCAGATCGAGCAGAGTTTGTCCACTTTCAGCGGGCACGGCGGCCGCAAGTAAAACCGTGTCGATGGACACCCGGTATCCTTTGGCCGGCTGCTCAAGCGTCACCCGGCGGTCGAGAAGTCCATCCAAAGTTGTATCCATTTCGGAAACCGCTATAATCGTTGCTATGGCCACTATTATTCCGCTTGAAACGCTGCGCCGCAAGTCATCGCCGACCGCGCTCGACGCGCTCACGGCGCTGGTGGCGGAGGACATGGCTGCTGTCAATCATTTGATCATCCAGCGCATGGAAAGCAGCGTGCCGCTCATACCTCAGCTGGCCGGCCACATCATCGCGGCCGGCGGCAAGCGGCTTCGGCCTATCCTGACCTTGGCTTCAGCGCGCCTCTGCGGATATCAGGGGTTGCGCCATCACAAGCTGGCCGCTTCAGTGGAGTTTATTCACACGGCGACCTTGCTGCACGACGATGTGGTTGATGCCAGTAGCCTTCGCCGCGGCGAGCCCTCCGCCAACGCAATGTTCGGAAACCAGGCCAGCGTTCTCGTCGGCGACTTTCTCTTCAGCCGGGCGTTCCAGTTAATGGTGGAGGACGGCTCCATTGACGTTCTGCGTATCCTCTCGACGGCATCGGCCGTCATCGCCGAGGGCGAGGTTTTGCAGCTCACAACAACCAATGATAGCGGCACAAGCGAACAGACCTATCTCGAAGTCGTCCGCGCGAAGACGGCCGAGCTATTCGCGGCCGCGTGTCGTATCGGTGCGGTCGTGGCCGGCCGGCCCGCGTCGGAGGAAGAGGCCTTGCGCACCTTCGGTTTGAACCTCGGGATTGCCTTTCAAATTATCGACGACGCCCTCGATTACAGCGCCGAGCAGTTACGGCTCGGAAAAACGATAGGGGATGATTTCCGCGAAGGTAAGGTTACGCTTCCCGTAATTCTGGCCATCCACCGGGGCAATGAAGCAGAGCGGGCCTTCTGGCGCCGCGCCTTAGATGAACAGGCTCAACA
>JALYJG010000125.1 GCA_030775365.1 Pseudomonadota bacterium | reverse complement strand
AGGCTACATGGTGCGCAAGCCGCTCGTCTTTAATGCGGCCTTGGCGCTCCGGGATATTCCAGCTCTCAATTAGTTTCCGGCCGATCCAGCCGCGACCACAAACTTTTTCGATCGTCTGACGCGTAAAGATCCTCGTATAGGACGGTGTATCGGTATGGAAGGAGGTGACCAGCGGTATGCCCTGAACCCGGCTGACGCGTTCGGCCGTCCGGCTAAAGGCGAAGAAGCCGTCCGTCGTGTGAATGACATCATATTGGGCTAACTCCCGCGCCAAGCGGCGATGATAGGGCGCCAAATCGGTGTGGTCAGGAACATAAGGCAGGAATTTGAGCGTTGACGTACTGAAGACAGGGGGAAGCGACCGGAAGCGTGTATGCGGACCCAACCTCTCCGTCGATGGGGGACCTGAGAAATAAACGGTCAAATCCAGCGGCAAGTCGCTCTGGGCCGCCGCCGCGGCAAGCCTCTCCCAGCATTTGACGTGGCCTCCGGCTTGTGGGGAACGACGCAAATCGACAAGAACGGCAACGCGCAAAATCTTCTGGGCGGACATTTCGTCCTTGGGCTTGGTTGACAGCAAACATCCATTTTTACAGGGCCGACGGCCAAAAACCAAGTCTAAAAAATGCGCCGCATGGGCCGCAACTTCTTGAAAAAATACGCATATTCCACTAGGGTGAAATCAACAATAGAGCCCCTATTGTTCAGGTCTGTCCCCAAGGCCGGATCGTGCTCTTTAACGAACTGGAGAAGCTCAATGATCTTTTCGAACCCTCGACATCAAGCCGAATATATAGAAGGGAAGTTGCTCGTCGCCGACCGGCTACGTATGGAAGAGCTTGCGGCCAAGGCCATAAGTGAGCCATCGCGTCCAGCCGCGCCGCGCCACCAGCCAGCGGCCCATCAACCTAAACCTGGAAGCAAATAAGCGCTTCCCGACAGCCACCGCCCTCGGCTCGTTGCCTGACCGCAACCGCCTTCGGGCGGTTTTTTGTTGCCAATTTTTGTTGCTTTTGAGCGCCAATGGGTCGCTATCCCCCAGCATTAACCGTCTTGTAAATTAATATTCTTCCCGTCTTGTAATTTAATCCAATTTGGGTATATGCCTGCGCAATGACAACATCACCGCACCTTTTTAATCCCACAATCCTCCGCGAATACGATATTCGCGGCATCGTCGGCCAAACGCTCCACAAGGCCGATGCGCTCGCCATAGGCCGCGCTTTCGGAACGCTCGTTGTGCGCGCAGGTGGGCGCCGCGTCATGCTTGGCTATGATGGTCGCACCCATTCGCCCGATTTCGAGGCGGCTCTCGTCGAGGGCCTGACATCCACAGGCTGCGATGTCGGCCGTATCGGCCTTGGTCCCACGCCTATGCTCTATTTTTCGGTCCAGCAGATGAAGGCCGATGCCGGCATTATGATCACAGGATCACATAATCCACCAAGCCACAACGGCTTCAAGATGCTGCTCGCCAAGCATCTGCCGGGCGGCGGGCCCATCTACGGGCAAGCCGTGCAAAAGCTCGGCGAAATCGCCGCCAAGGGGGATTTTGTATCGGGCCAAGGTCAGGCGGAAACAATTGATCTACGCGAGGCCTATGTAACGCGCCTGCTCCAGGACTACACGAGTCCGCGGCCGCTCAAAGTCGTTTGGGATTGCGGCAACGGTGCCGGGGGCGAGATTGTTCGCCGCGTGACGGCCAAACTACCCGGCACACATATTCTTCTGTTCGACGACATCGACGGCACGTTTCCAAACCACCCGGCAGATCCGTCGCATCATGAGACGCTGCATGATCTGCAGGAAGCCGTGCGCGCCAACAAGGCCGATCTCGGGGTCGCTTTCGATGGCGACGCCGACCGCATCGGCGCGGTTGACGAGCGGGGTCGTATCGTCATGAATGACAAACTGATGGCGATCTTCGCTGCCGATGTGCTCAAGGGCCACCCCGGCGCCACGATCATCGCCGACGTCAAGACATCGCAAATCCTGTTCGATTACGTGGCAAAACTCGGTGGCAAGCCGCTGATGTGGAAGACCGGTAATACGCTCATCAAGGCCAAGATGACCGAGACAGGTGCCCCTTTCGCTGGAGAAATGAGCGGCCATATTTTCTTTGGCGACAAATATTACGGTTACGACGATGGCATTTACTCGGCCATCCGCCTTCTGTCGATTATCGGACAAGCGGATAAGAGCCTCGGCGCCTGGAACGACTCCCTGCCGGCCATCCTAAGCACGAACGAGTACCGCTTTCCCGTCGAGGAATCGCGGAAGTTCGCGGTCATCGACGAGGTCAAAGGGCGCTTGAAGGGCAAAGGCGCCATCATGAGCGATATTGACGGCGTACGGGTCATGACCGAAGACGGCTGGTGGCTGTTGCGGGCCTCAAACACGGACGCCCTGCTCGTCGCTCGCGCCGAGGCCCAAAACGAGGCCGGGCTGTCGCGGCTCAAGGATCAGCTGGGCGGCCAGCTGAAGGAAAGCGGATTGTCCTTGCCGGCGGCCTAGTAAACGCCAGGGATCAAGCGGGCCGTGCGCCGCGCATAATCTTCGTAGTCCGGGAAATTGGCGCGCAGCACCTGCTCTTCATAATGCATGCGCACGAATTGCAACATAAGCTGCAGAGCGATCAAAAGAGCCGTCCAGACGCCTAGAAAATTGATCAAGACGCCGATCGTCGCCAGGGCTTCGGCGACATACAGGGGATGTCGGACCCATCGGTAGGGCCCGGATGTCACAAGGCGGCGACTTTCCGGTAAGATCGAAAACGAACGCCCGAGATAAGCCAGGACAAAGGCTGTCAACCCCTCGCCCACAAAGATGAGCAGGCCCGCGCCGATTTGCACGCCGAGCGGTAGATCCGTGCGCTGCCTGAAACACGTTACAGCTAAAATGAGAAAGCCCCCCAGTATCGCGGCAGTGGTGGGCCAGATGCCAGCGAAAGCGTTCGTTGGCTTCAGCCGCAACGCGTAGACGCAGGCGAGCATAAAAGTGTAGAGCATAACGGCCAGAATGGAGAGACCGTGCACGAGGATGCCGATATCGATATTTGCCGGATCAAGTTTGCGGAATTCCTCCAGGGCGTTCTGCAGATAAAAGCCTGAGAATAACGCAAACAGCAGCGCCAGGATGATGCGAATGCCAATATCGAGGCGGGCGCGCCGATCGACGCGGCGGGATGAAGGCGAGGTTGTCATGGGAACAATGCGGAGCCGTTTTGAATTCTCGTCCGGCAATTGTGGCGCGCAGCCTTTAAGACTTGCTTAAACGGATTGCCGCGCCACCAAGAAAATCCGATTGCGGCCAGAGGCTTGCCGATAAAATCAACGAGAAGAATGAAATTCGTCTTTATTTGATCTCAATCTAGAGCCTTGTTTTTTAAGAGAAACCTTGACTTACGTTCATAAAATTTAAACCGCTGCCGGTTAACCTGAAGCTACCGTTTTAAACGGATTGGTTCATTAGCAAGGAGAAATATTATGAAGCACATTTCACGGTTCCTGAGTTCGGAAGACGGCGCAACGGCCATCGAATATGGTCTCATCGCTTCGCTGATTGCCGTTGCTATCGTCGGCGTTCTCGTCACGCTCGGGCCAGCCTTGAAAGGCGTGTTCCAGACCGTTCAGAACGACCTCTGAGGGCAGCAAGATCGAATCCAAAGAAGGCGCTACGTGGATACTCGGTTCCATCGCTTCCTGTTGGACGACGCGGGCGCGACAGCCACCGAATACGGCTTTGTCGCCTCGCTGGTCGCTGTGGCGATGGTCGGTCTTCTGCTGGCCCTCGGCCCCACTTTGAGTAGCAGCTTTCTGACGGCTCCAACCAGTCCCTGATCCCCGCCTCGTAACCCTCGGGGCCGGGATCCCTTGCAACGGCGGCGCGCCACTTTCGAGTGACGCGCCGTCGCCTTTTAGAGACCTGTTAAGAGCGATGAGCCGTTACGGCATCGCCGCTATAATGTTACTCACGGCTTGTGACGATGACGTCGCTGTGCGATCGACCATGATGCTGAGCGGCGTGGCATCCTGCCCATAAAGCTGCTGGTTCCAGGTTTCGCGCGGCGCGATCACAGAGCCTTCAAGCGATACGCCAACAAACAGGCCTTCCGAGCGAGCGAAGGCGTACATATCTGCCTTCCAGTCCATGCCGGTCGCGGCGTTGGCCCCGGCGCCGAGCTCGCCAACCGCAATGCCGGCATCGGCCCCCAGAGTGGCTTCGCGATTCATAATAGCTTTAAGACCCCGATCCGTCATGACCGCTATGATAAGTTCCGAGGATTGCCCACCGAACTGAAGTCCCCAACTGATACCGCCAAGCGTATAAAAAGCGGGCGGGCTCCATGTGCCGTTGTTATGCACGAGCATGACGCCATTTCCGCCGCGGCCACCGAAGAAAAAGGCCGCGCGGATGAGATTTGGCACGATAATGATCGCTTTGGCCCGCGTCGCAAGATTGAGCAGAGCCGGATATTGTTTATCCGCCATCATGCTTTGCATCGAGATCCGGGACTTGTCGATGAGCTGTTCAGGTTCGGTTCCAAAACCACTGAAGCTGTTGCACCCGGCCAGAACGACGATGGCAACGAAGGCGCTGAGGACGAGGGTAAAATGGGTACGAATCATACGCATGGCTTGGCTCCTGGATTCTCGTTAGCTATGGCGCAACAAGATGTCAAATCAAAGGCAAATCTCGAGGCTTACTGGATGGCAAGTACCATCCCAAGGACGGTGATTTCGACGACTTGCTGGAGGGTACCGAGCAGAGGCCCGTTATAGCCACGCAAGTGATTGGCGCCAATCAGTGCCACGATCAGTCCGGCGATAGCGCCGGCCACGAGGGCCGTCGCCGTATTCTCGCCGAGCGCGGCAAAGGTCACGATAGCCCCAAGGCCAAGTGCGAGAGCCACGCGGAGACCCGGCGGCTGCTGAAAATAATCTGCAACGGGATCGCCGGGCAGAGGTCTTAGCCAGGCGGCGGTCACGACCATCAAGGCTCGCGACCAGGCGCAGGATGCGATTAACGCCTGGAACACCACATCGTTATCGGCGAGGCTTGCGATAGCCCCTACTTTCATGATGATGATGAGGATGACACCAAGCGTGCCGTAGCGCACGGAGCGCTCCTCCTTGAGCCAACCGATCCGCGTCTCCTGATCAACGGTCTTGCCATATTGGTTGATAAGGCTCGCAAACTCTTCCTCGTGCAACGCTCGCGTGATCCAAAGCATACCGATGACGGCAAACGTCGCCGTGATGATGCCCGGCATATGCATTTGCGTCATGATCCAGTCGATGCCGGCGCCAAAAAAGCCAATCAGCACACCGGCGAGCGGAAACCAGCCCATGGATTTCCGGATGAGCCTCGGTTTTGGCTCGTCGCGAAACGGCAGGTTGAAGCGCGTCAGATAGCGGAAGGCAACGGACACCTCGGCCCACAAAGTCTCAGGCGCGGGCGGCCGAATCGTGACCGTCGGGCGGGACTCGGGCGCATCGGGTACGGTAGCCAGATCCGTGGAAACCTCGGTTTTATCGTCATTCATGAGGGATGTTATAGTCAAGGAACAGGCAGACCGCAATCGCGACTCCGGTCCTTCAGGCGGGAAAGAGCTCACCTTCTACTTCATGCTTAGCTTGCACCTTCATGATATCGTGCTGATTCGAGGAGAGCTTCGGAATCCTAACGACTCAGTGCGCAAAAACCGCGGTTTCCTGCGGTCCGCCCGTTGACAGTGCGAAACTGCGACGCCTAGACTTTCCTCAAGATGCCTCACCCCCGATCAAGCCCTTCCCTCAAACCAAACGGAGATCTCAATGAACAAGAATGAATTCATCGCCGCCATCAGCGAAAGCAAGTCCCTGCAGAAACTCGAACTGTCCAAGAGTAATATTTCGACTGTGGTCGATGCGTGCCTAGCGACGATCGAGGGCTGCCTCAAGCGCGGCGAAGAAGTGCGCCTCGTGGGCTTCGGCAATTTCTACGTCTCCAAGCGAAGCGCCTCCAAGGGCCGCAATCCAAGGACAGGGGAAACCATCCAGATCAAGGCATCCAAATTGCCAAAATTCCGCGCCGGCAAACAATTTAAGGAGCAGGTTAACGGATCGGGTCGTAAATAACCTCTTTGAGCGCAGACAAAGGGGGCCGGCAGGCGACTGCCGGCCCCCTTTTTTTTACAAAAAAGTAGGTGGTCATCGGACATCATATCTGATACCTGATATTCCCATCTCGCAGATTTGGTCAGGGCGGTTAGCTCAGCGGTAGAGCAT
>JALYJG010000124.1 GCA_030775365.1 Pseudomonadota bacterium | reverse complement strand
TGGACCACGAATGACTACGCTAAATTTGCCGATGCCGATTATCCCGTTTGGCTGGCCAAGAAACGCATGATCGATGACTGTAATGTCGGCCCGCTCGCCGTCATTGGGGATTCGCGCGCGACGACCAATATCGTGCCCGTCAAAGTAGGGCCTGGCGTCGTCAATCTCGGCCTCTCGGGCGCAAGCCTGCTTACGATGCTCGAGGTCTCAAAGCGCATAGTCGCGTGCCCCGAGCCCCCCAAGGCCGTCCTTATCACGATGGATATGCGGCGCTTTATGGACACGGATATGTTTTGGGAGCGCGAGGTCAAATATGATTTGTTCCCGCTCGACCTCGAAGACATTCGAGTGCGGGCGCGCCAATCCGGGGACGTGCTGCTGTTTGAGAAGCCCGCACCGTTCGATATCGATGCGAGGCTCAAAAACTGGCTGTTTCAGGCCAAGTTTCCGTCGTATTATTTCGGCTCTCTTTTGGCCGGCTACGTTTTCCTCCGCGCCGAGGTCAATCAAGGCTATCTCCGCGACACGCTGCGGGATAAGGGTTATCACTATTTCCGCGATGACACGCTCGGCGACAACCGCGTTGATTACATGGCTTATCGCAAACATTTTGCCGGGTCGGAATTCTTTGAGAGCTATTTCGGCGCCATGCTCGATTTGTACGAAGCTCATCATATCCCTGTGTATTTCATCAGCGCGCCGGGCAAGACGCGCGCTAATCAAATGATGGATCCGAGTTTCAAGAGCGAATATGCGGCCTATCTCGAGAAGTGGGTCCGGTTGTATCCGGGCTTAAGGGTTCTTGGTGATATCTTTCCGTCGCTGCCGCCCGAGGATTTTACCGATCGTACCCATCTTAACGTTCTGGGCGCCGTCGTTTGGTCGCAGGAAGTTGCGGCACTTCTGGCCCAAGCAAGGGTCGACACTGGCTCGTTCGTGGGCTTTTGATCGCCTCTTCGGACTACAACATAAGGCGGGAGACGCCCTTGAACAGCAGCCTGTGCAAATAGGCCTCGAGAAATGACAGGTCAGGAACCCCGTGCTCCGCATAGCTTTCGTCCGCCAGACGCAGCGCCTTATAGTAGGCGGCCTTATGACGACGAACCTGCTTCGGGATAAGGTTTTTTCCCGGCAGCCACACCTGATGCTTCAGGCAAATGATTAAAAGACATAAAGCCCGGGACGTCCGCCCATTGCCTTCCATAAATGGATGGATCCAGCCGAGACGCCACAGCGCGAAAGCGGCCAGATGCACCGATGATTTTTTCTGCCAATTCCGGCCAAGATAAAGCAGGCATTGATCCATCAGCTTTTGGACCTGGCGATGGTCGGGCGGAACGTGCCGCGAGTTGGAAATACACAAGTTACGCTTGCGATATTTCCCTGCGTGTTCGCAAAGGAGATCGACGGCCTGTCGGTTCAATTCCCGAATGACCCGGTGGCTAACGACCTTTTTGCCTGAGCTAAGCCCCGCTTTTACGGTTGCTTCAAGGAAGTCAAACTGGCGGGATAAATTTCGTCCGGCAAAAGTCCTAAACTCGTCGGCATGGCTTCTCATGTGCCCATTTTACCTAGAAAATGCTCCGCCGTATAGATTAGGATGCCGGCTTGTGATAGAGAAAATGCGTTAGCGCGCGCCGGACGCGTGCGCCACGAGAGCTCGCCTAGGCCAGGTGGCTCAATGGACAGGCGCCTCAATGGCGGAGGCGGAGCTCAGGATGATGGACCTATGAAGACTGCACCCGAAGCCAAAGCCTTCGCAGCCCTGCTTTGGCTCGTCACTTTTATGGCGGTGCTTCCGGCCAGGGCCTCGGCCTTTATTGAGGCATCCGCTATCGTGCCGGCCGATGATACGGCCCCCATCCAGGCGACACCCGTTGATCCACGCCAGGCCTGTTCGCATGAAGTTCAGGCCTACTGCCAGGACATTCGCCCGGGCGGTGGCCGCATCGCCGGTTGCCTTATGGAGCACATAAACACCCTCTCCCAGGCCTGCCGCTCGGCCCTCAATAGCCTCCCCGCCGGCACAGCCGTCGCCGCACCGCCTATTGATCGAAATGGTGATCGCAAGATTGATCACATGCCGATCGCTCCACATGATGGACCGCCGCCACATTTTGACGACAGGGATACATCCCGAAGTGCCAATTAAATTACCTGTCCTGAACGAACAGCCGGTATTGATAGACCTTGGCTTCGCCGTCCTCGTCGACCGCTCGGGCGATCAGATTGGTCTCACCTGAGCCTTCTTTTGGTATCAGATTGACGACCGTGTCCGCACGCTCAGCGCTCAGAAGCGACGGATTTCCGACGACGACGGACTGGACATGCATCCCATGGGGCATCTCCACCTGCGCCGCCAAACCGCTTTTAAGGCGAATTTCGGGGCTGCTCGAGGACGCTTGGACGACCCGGGGGGCTTCTGACGCGCAGGCCGAAAGGGCCAGGCAAGTCATGACTAAAGCTGCGGTTTGTCTGATCATTCAATCCTCCTAAGACGGCTTTTGGGACGCAGCGTGCAATGCGCATTGTCAGGAATCAATAGGGAATTAGTTCTTAGCAATATCATCTATTTCCCCTAAGCTAAATTGGTGTTTCAAGTACGCCCGGGCTCGCAATTAAGTGCCAGAGATTTTAGAACCATCCCGTCCATGAGCATTCATAGATTCGCCTCGTCTAAGAAAAGGCATAAGGGGCGCGGAGGGAGAGAGCCGCCGTCACGCGCCCTCGAGCCACTTTTTCTTCACCACCACCACCAGCAGCACCAGCAACAGCACGGGCGCAAGTCTCCAGCTAAGAACCTGCTTCACGCCGTGCTCATCTGGCTCTTAGGGATCCCTTGCGCCTATATGGGCTCGAAACTGATCGGCGCCTATCTCGCAGGTGACGGTCCGCTCAGAAACGATTGCGCGGTCTCGGTTTATAATTGCCTGACGGGCTCCTTTTGAAGGCCCGAGGAACTTTTTATCGCCGGAGATCAAAGTCTGTCACGAAAGCGCCGCAACACATGTGACTTAAGTAACGACCGGAACAAAGCGCAAGCCCGGCTCTAGGTGCCGCTGCACAAGGGCGCAGAATCGCCCGGCAACCTTGCCGTCCTGATAGTCAAAAAGTTTTTTTCCGCATGATGGCCCGGGTTTCCCGGAACGTATCCATATCCGGCCGATCGAAAACATTGGCGACGGCCCCGATAAGCGCTTCAACCGTTCCTGTTACCGGCCCCGCCGTCAAGGCCTCATGCTTGGGAGCCAGAGCGCAGGCGCGAGCGACATAGTCGGCATGATCAGGACGGTAGAAGACCACAGGCCTGTCGCAGTAAAGAAAATCGAAAGCCAGGGAAGAATAATCCGTGACCAGACAGTCGGTATATTTGGCGACAGGAAAGATGTCAGTGCCCGGCTGCACAAAATTGATGGAAGGATAGGCTTTTTGCAGTTCGGCGACGGCCCCCTGCTCACGCGGATGTAGGTTGACGAAAAGAAGCCAGCCGCGATCAAGACAATGGGCGGCGAAGCCCTCGAGACCAATGCCATCGAACCAGCCCGGGTTATGGTCACGAAAGGTCGGCGCGTATAAAACCACACGCCGGCCCTCACCGCGTGCCGCCTGCACGATGTCGAGTGTCTTTTTGTCGACATTGATACGATCATGCGCCGAGAGATTTTGGAAGAATATATCCGTCCGCGGGTTGCCGACCGGCGAAAACTCCTTAAAGGAGAGCCAGCGATCCCAGTCGTGGCGGACAGAGGACGCAGCGCCGACCAACACGTCGAATGGGCCGCAATGAGCCAGGATCTCAGCCCGGAACTTGCTGCCCTCGCGCGTCGAGAAAAGATTTTGCAAGCCAATCTCTTTGATCGGCGTGCCGTGCCAAAGCTGGATTGTCTTCGCTCCTTTGAGCAAGGCAAAGGGCGTAGGGTCTTGCAGGGGCGCCGGCATGAATTCGTGATCAAGTACGACGAGCTTTGCGCTTATAAGGGTCTTGGCCTCCTCGGCCGTCCAATCCGCAGGGTTGGGCGAAATGCATGGCAGATGTTCGCTGCGGAGCTGTTCATATTGCTGCAAGCTACGGCACAAAAACGTAGCCGTCATGTCGGTGCCGGCAGCAAAGGAGCAAAACGACAAATAAGCGTATTTGACGTTGTCGCCAAATATATCCGAGCCCACAAAAACGACTGTCTTTGTCTTATGATAAAGTTGCGAGGCCTGGCCCAGCCAGGCGGCCTGATCGGGCTGGCGCGCATCCAGACGCTGCGAATCGGAACCTAGCGAAGCCTCGAGCGCCGCGACGCGCGATGTGAGCTTCTGAAGGGCATCAACTGAAGAGGAGAGATCGACGACAATATCCGGGCGCTGATGGGCCGCAACTGGAGGTTCGCTCTGCGATTGGGCCTGGACCCCAGCCCCGGTTCCAACCAGAGTCTCAGCCTGATTCTGGGATCGCGCCATCGCTTTCGCCTCAAGCGCAGCCAGCCGGCTCTCGACATTTTGCAGCTGCTGCTTGATGGGTTCGATCTCCCCGGGGACAACGGCCGGCAGAGGCAAGACGGTCGCGGCCGTGGTCGCCGACAATCTGGCGCTCATCGCTTCGATGGCACTCATGCGCTCCACGACGTTGCGCAAAGTCTCTTTGAGAGCGTTGGCCCCAGCCCCCTCTAGAAAACCCTCGGCGGAGCTATCGGTCGCGCTAGGGGTTACTATGGGCGCTCGAGCGCCGCCTGAGGGGCCAAGGGGCTGGTCCCGCGAAGCCGAGCGGGCCAGTTCAGCCTCGAGAATGTTGAGCCGGGCTGTGACGTCTTTGAGGGCCGATGTCAGCGCAAGCGGGGATTCCGCCTCGGGCGACTGGAGCGGGGCGAGGTCTTTCACGGGCTGTCCGGCACCAAGGACCGGGACGCTGCTGTCCTTCGCCAAAAGGGCCGGAAGGGCCTCGCTTAACGCATTCATGCGGTCGGCGAAGCTCTTAAGGGTCGTGTCGGCGGCTTCGCTCGATAGGCCTTCCGCCTTTAAGATCTCCTCGAGCGAGATGACCCGGCCCGATAGGTCGGCAAGTATTCCGGGCACTGAAGCGTTGAAGACCGTGCCCTCGGCAACTGCCGCTTCGAGGGCCTGCATGCGCTCGAGGATGGATTTTAGCGCAGAGAGAAGTGTCTCGCCAAACGAGACCGTTTGGTCGAGGGCCAGTTCGAGGCCGGCAGTTCTTTTCTCAAGGGGAGACAGGCTCATTGGTAGCGGAGATGGGGTGCAGAGGATTTAAGGTGCAGCGGATTTAGGGTGCGTATGATTAAGATGCGGAGTATTTTAAGGTGCGGACGGTGAAAGTTGCGGGACCGGGAAGCCGCGCTCGAGGGCTCTCACATTAGCCAATCGAATGGCATGACCGCAACTGCCTTCTTCGGCGGCATGACGATCGCCACCGACTGACGAAGGAGCAAAAGATTGGCATTGCTTCTCTTGGATTTCTGCCGTTTCATGGAACACGACTTCGTTCGTTTTCGGTAGGTGCCACTTCAGCGGGGCACGGACGGCGTTACCGACAGTGCCCTTAACAGAGGGGAGTAAGTGAAAAATAATGGGTGCTTTTGTGCTGCATGATTGGTTCCAGCCCCTGCAAAACGTGATTTTAAAATTCGCTGGGGCCCTCCCGAAATTTACCCGCGGCGGCTCGCGGCTCAACCAGATCTTCGTCCTGTCGATGCTTCTTGCTGTCAGCACGGCCTGCTCGCCAAACGCTGCAGCGCAGGCGACATCTGCCCCGCCTGTTCCCACCTTCTACGCCGACCAGCCCGCCTGTAAGGTCAAAAGCATCCAAAAATACCCCGGCTTTTTTGAGAGTATGGCGAAATCTCCGACCTCCGATCTCTATGAGGTCAACAGGGCCGATAAGGACGGTGTGTTTCAGATCTATGTGGGCCGGCAAGGAGGGCCTCCACCCACTTGCATCAGCTGTAAAAGCATTCCCGGCGGCCCACGCCTCGACAGGCAAAAGATGATGGTATCGTGGCATCCCTCCGGCCAGTGGCTGACGGTCGGGGTCGAGGAAGATACACATGACAATATGTGGATGCCGCAATCCTGGCAGAACGGCCTTTTGCAGAGCGGCGTATGGCTCAACATCTGGGCGACGACGCCCTCCGGCGATCGCTGGTACCAGCTGACCGATTTTAAAAAATCCGCCGGGGCGCCGAGCGACGGTTATACAGGTGTTGCTTTTACGCCCGACGGCCGGAAAGCCGTCTGGGCCGAAATCGTCGACGGAAATATTTTCGCCAACGCCTTTGGTCAATGGAAGCTTTATATCGCCGATTTTACCATCGATGCCCATGGG
>JALYJG010000123.1 GCA_030775365.1 Pseudomonadota bacterium | reverse complement strand
TTACCGCGGCTGCTGGCACGAAGTTAGCCGGGGCTTCTTCTACGGGTACCGTCATCATCGTCCCCGTCAAAAGAACTTTACAACCCGAAGGCCTTCATCATTCACGCGGCATGGCTGGATCAGGCTTTCGCCCATTGTCCAATATTCCCCACTGCTGCCTCCCGTAGGAGTCTGGGCCGTGTCTCAGTCCCAGTGAGGCTGATCATCCTCTCAGACCAGCTAAGGATCGTAGCCTTGGTGAGCCATTACCTCACCAACTAGCTAATCCTACGCGGGCCCATCTTTCGGCGATAAATCTTTCCCTCGAAAGGCTTATCCGGTATTAGCACCAGTTTCCCGATGTTATTCCGAACCAAAAGGTAGGTTCCCACGCGTTACTCTCCCGTGCGCCACTAGTGTATTGCTACACCCGTTTGACTTGCATGTGTTAGGCCTGCCGCCAGCGTTCGTTCTGAGCCATGATCAAACTCTCAAGTTTGATATTAGTTATCAAATCAAGTCCGAAGACTTGACTTAAAAACCATCATGGCTTTGTCTTACTTCTCAAATTTAAATCTAAGGGTTCTTCTACTCAACGTGTTCTGCTTTGACACAGAACAATGCGTATTAAAACTTGTCGACTTAAAGATGCGTAACGACAAAGCCGAATACCTTTTATTAACCATTACCGGTTAACTGAGGTTTTGCGACTAACTCCGGCCAAAGCCACTCTATCCGAGGATAGGCGACTTCCACCACGGAGCGCCGTCTGCGCATCCCTTCTCATCTGATTTACGATGTCCAAGAACTCAGGCAAAGAATGAACTTTACCCTCTACCTAATTGAAACAAACGACAAAATAAACGCTCAGACTGGCTATACGCCAATCTTGGCGTCTGAACGGCCGTTAAGGTCAAAAAGGCAGCTTCCGAGACCGTGAGTCGGCCTCGAACGATCACAACTTATCTATTTCTTATGGGGATGTCCATAGGAAAAATTCACTTTTCTGTGGATTAAAATTTACAGGCTTTTTACCGATTTGCGGGCACCCCCGAAAACCGCGTTTTCCCTCTGAGTATCCGCGATTTAAGAGGGGTCGCCGGAGTTAGGACTTCGATTGTGTGGCCACTAAAAAAGGTGACGATTGAGTTTTTATTCAGTCCGAAGAGGTGAAGAAGGGGCGATTTTGGTACGATTTTTGATACGGCTAAAGGATTGATCCCGACAGCGGATGGTTTATCGCCTCGGAATGGCACTGCCTTCGTGCTGACGATATCGATGCCCGCCTTTTTAAGGGCCTGATTGAGGCTCAGATATGAATTCTCAACATAGAAAGAGGTCGGTTCTGCGGCGATGAGACACCGGGTCAATGCAGGCGTTGGATAAAGCACTTCAATGTCCCTCGCATCAACGGCGCAGGTCGTCATGGGATAGCTTGGGTGGTCGCCCAGGTAGGAGTTGTAGAACGGCAATTTGTTCAATGTGATTTTCACAACAGAGCTCCTTCTTTGAATGGGGTGAGCTTACAGCGAAACCGGCCGATCAAAATTTAATTCTTTGGTAGGACCTAATGTGTTTATGGTCGTCCTCGTTCGTTGATGTCGGAACTATCAGGGCGATAAATGTTGTCTCAGAATACCAGACCCGCTGTGTTTATCGATGGAGAAGCCGGCACGACCGGTCTCGAAATTCGCCGTCGCCTTGAAAAGCGCGACGACCTCGAGCTCCTGAGCATTGCCGAGGATAAACGGAAAGATGAGGCCGAGCGTAAACGGCTCTTGAACGCTTGCGATCTGGCCATTTTGTGCCTCCCCGACGACGCGGCCCGCGAGGCCGTAACCTGGATCTCAAATCCGACGGTCAAAGTTATTGACGCCAGTACGGCTCATCGCGTTGCTGACGGATGGATCTACGGATTCCCCGAACTAACACGCGAGCAGGAGGGGCGTATCCGTAACGCTAAGCGGGTCAGTAATCCTGGGTGCTATCCAACGGGGGTCGTTGCCCTCATACGGCCTCTCATCGAAACGGAATTGCTGCCGCGGGATCACGGCATTACGATTTCTGCCATCTCGGGGTATTCCGGCGGGGGGAAAGAATTGATTGCGTTGTGCGAAAATCCACGAACGAGCGGCGAGGAACGGAGCTCCGCTTTTTGCCTTTATGGGCTCGAGCAAAAACACAAGCACTTGCCCGAGATGCGCTTGCACAGCGGACTCGAGGAGGAGCCGATATTCCTGCCGGCTTACAGCAGCGCCTTTTATCGCGGTATGCTCGTTTTTATCACGTTGCGGCTAAAAGGCCTGAAGCGGCGGACCGGCAATGAAATCACGGGCACCACCTTACATGAAGCGCTTGCCAAGCATTATGCCGGGAAGAAGTATGTGTCGGTGGAGCCGCTGCAAACGAAGCTCGAGCCCGGTTACGTTTTGACGCCGCAAACGCAGAACGAAACAAATAACATGCAGCTTCGCGTGTTCTGGAATCGGGAAAAGGAAATGGTAATCCTGACAGCTTGCCTCGACAATCTCGGCAAGGGCGCTTCCGGCGCCGCGGTCCAGAATATGGAACTAATGCTAAGCCTCAACGGCTAAGCTTTGATGAAAAGCCAAATATAAAATTATTTTGTAATTCTTCGTTTGTCTGACAGTTCAGCGGCGGCCGCAAATTGCGGCCCGTCCACATCTTCGTTGTTGTTGAGCTCGTGTGCCGGCCGGTTTTGTGGCTGTGAGCGGCGTCGGTCCGATCATCTGGCTTTCGGGCTTATTCTCTAGTGCTGTGCAGCAAAGGCGGTGCCCTGACAAAGAAGCCGTCACGGGCTATCCGAGGTTTCGAAGGTCGAGCGCAAATGCCTTGAATTGGCCCCTAAAAAGAGCCTAGTTCGAGCAGCTCCCTCCATATGCTAATATTCCGACACTACATCATATCTCGTGCTTGTTTTGTTGCGTTTGAGCCTCTATATCCTTTGTATCGCTGACCCCTGGCCCTCGTGATACCTGACATGGCTTCTGCCGCTGAATCCCTCGCGACCAATATCAATTTTTCTGCCTTCGGTAAGGCAACCGAGCTTAAAAGCCGCATCTGGTTTACGCTAGGTGCGTTGATTGTTTACCGCCTCGGTACCTACATTCCGTTGCCCGGTATCGATCCCGTGACGCTGGTTCAGCTCTTTAAGCAACATGGCGGAGGCATCCTCGGCATGTTCGATATGTTTTCGGGGGGTGCGCTGAAGCGCATGTCAATCTTCGCTCTGAGCGTCATGCCGTACATCACAGCCTCGATCATCATTCAGCTTCTCTCAGGAATTTTGCCCGCTTTTGAGGCCCTCAAAAAAGAAGGCGAATCGGGCCGCATGAAGCTCAACCAGTATTCGCGTTATCTGACGGTGGGCTTCGCAATCATGCAAAGCTATGGCCTCGCCGTGGGCCTGGAAAACACGATGAATGGTGCGGCCGTTGTGATATCCGGCGGGTTTTTCCGTATTAGCACAATGGTTACGCTGACGGGCGGCACGATGTTCCTGATGTGGTTGGGCGAGCAAATCACGGCGCGGGGCATAGGTAATGGGACATCGCTTATTATTTACTCCGGTATCGTGGCGAACCTGCCCAATGCTATGGCTCAGACGTTGGAGCTTGGCCGCACGGGCGCCTTGTCCTCCTGGTTCATCATGCTCATCGTGATTTTGATTTTCGGCGTGCTGGCCGTATGTGTTTTCTGCGAGCGGGCGCAGCGCCGCATCCTTGTTCAATACCCCAAGCGCCAGGTGGGCAATAAGATGTACGGTGGGGAGGCCTCGCATATGCCGCTCAAGATCAATACATCCGGCGTCATTCCGCCTATTTTTGCGAGCTCGCTGCTTTTGTTTCCGCTGTCGATCGCGAGCTTTACGAATTTGCAGCAGAAAGGGGGCTGGGCCGCTGACATCGTGACCGAACTTGGTCATGGCAAGCCCTTGTTCATGGTGCTTTATGCGGGCTTGATCATTTTCTTTGCGTTTTTCTATACGGCAATCGTGTTTAGCCCCGAAGAGACCGCCGATAATCTGAAAAAGTATGGCGGCTTCGTTCCCGGTATACGGCCCGGCAAGAACACAGCCGATTACTTCGATTATGTGCTGACGAGGCTCACGGTTCTGGGGGCGGCTTATCTGACGGCTATTTGCCTTTTGCCGGAGTTTTTGATGAGCAGGGGGGCAATCCCGTTTTACCTCGGGGGCACGTCGTTGCTGATCGTTGTCAGCGTGACCATCGACACGATTTCACGCATACAATCGCATCTCATAGCGCATCAATACGAAGGTCTTCTCAAAAAATCCAAGCCGCGGAAGTGACGGGAGCCAAAGCCGTATGAATATAATTTTGTTGGGTCCCCCGGGCGCTGGAAAAGGCACGCAGGCCAAGTTGCTCCAGGAACAATACGGCATGTTTCAAATTGCCACGGGCGATATCCTGCGCGCGGCGATTAAAAACGGTGAGCCGCTAGGACTTGAAGCTCAGAAGATTATGGATGACGGAAAGCTGGTGCCGGACAATCTGATGATACGGCTTATCGAGGTCAAGATTGGCCAGTTGAAGCCGGGCACGGGTTTTATTCTTGACGGTTTTCCCCGCACGGTGCCGCAGGCCGAAGCCTTGGATGAAATGCTGGCTGAACAGCACAAGAGTTTAGATGCCGTCATCGAACTGAAGGTCGATGAAGCCGCTCTTATTGAGCGTGTATCGGGCCGCTTTTCCTGCTCGAATTGCGGGGCGGGATATCACGAAAAATTCAAGCCGACCAAAACGTCAGGTATTTGCGACGCGTGTGGCGGAAAGGAATTCTGCCACCGCCCCGACGACAACGCCGCGACACTGAAGACCCGGCTCAAGGCCTACCAGGAGCAAACCGCGCCTATCCTGCCTTACTATCGGCAGAAGAATTTGCTCAAGACGGTCGATGGAATGGCGGGCATGGAAGCCGTGCACCAGCTGATCAATGCGGTACTCAAGGCTGCTAAATCCACAGCCGCCTAACTCAAACCAGCTTTTTTCGCCCGGGCACACCGCCTTTTGAGGGAGGGGCTCTGCAAGTATTTGGTGTGATTTACCGTTGATTCAACTACCGAAAGCGGCGTATGACGTTGAGTATAACTTAACGCTGTTTTTTTGATTCGACGGGTATTTTTATGAAGGACATTGCGCAATATGCGCCGGAAGCCGAATTACTTCTTAACGTTGCCGAGCGAAGTTTCGTTCCAAATTTGAAAAAGCACTCCAAGGACGTCGTCCACCTCTTGTTTCGATCGATGTTTTTGGTCGATCGCCATGTGGATGCCTTGACCGACGAGGCTAAGGGTCCGGCCGTCAAAAACGTTCAATCTTTCCTGCGTGGCAGCGGTCAGGCGTTCGCCGTTGCCGATAATGAAGCGCTGCGACTGGCGCTCATGGAGCTCAAAGCGGAATTGGATGCGGCGCCCCCAACACGCCGCGCAGCCTTCCTCGAGAGCGTGTCGGACGTGTTTAAATGGGGAAAGGTGCTCGGAGCCACAAAGGATTCCCGCGAGTTCATAAAGGCAAGGACGCGAGAGGCGGTGGCGACGGCCAATATGGTGTTGACCCTCGTAGAAGAGCTCGGGCGTAATCAAAAATTTTCGGATTTCCTGCGCGAAGTCACCATCGCCGAGAATTTGCTCGACAGTATTAAGGATGCTGGGGAGGACAAAAGGCACGGCGATATAGCGATAAAGCCGGTCCAGGTTTACTTCCGTCTCGGCGTGGGGACTGTCCAGCACGCTGCGGCCGCGGCCCAGTTGCATCCCGATAAGGTTGGGTTTTTGACGACAGGCTTCAAATGGATGTGGCAGCACGCCAAGAGCGGAATTGGCGTTGCTGAGCCAATGGAGATGAATGTCTCGCCCGCCCGTCGACCGGAGTTGAGCCCCGACTTTATGGCTGGGCAACCCGCGGCCAAACGTTAGGCAGATAAAAACCCCCGGTTCATAAATTGAACCGGGGGCAAATTATTTCCGACCAACGCAAGCTTAGTGGACGTGCGCTTCTTCTTTTTTCTTACCCATGCCGCGATGCGTATCGCTGCACTGATCGGCCGGCAGGCCCCGGCAGCAGGCGCCCTTTGACGCTAGCAGCTGGTCCAGTTTGCCATTGGCAGCAAGTTCCTGCAGGCGGTCATAGCCGCCAACGAGACGGCCGCCGATGACGACTTGGGGCAAAGAGAGTTCGCCGCCCATCATCTTGGTCATTTCTTCCTTAAGCGCCTCGTCGGCGAGGACGTTAACATCGCTGAACTGGATGTTGCGTTCCTTAAGGAACTTTTTGGTGTCATCGCAAGATGAACAACCTGGGGCTGAGTATACGGTAACCTGTTCCATGGTGATCTCCTTAAATTTCGGGTGATTTCAGACCAGTTAGGTACGATATGTGGTGCCTCAATGTC
>JALYJG010000122.1 GCA_030775365.1 Pseudomonadota bacterium | reverse complement strand
AGGCCTTCCGTGTTGGCGCCCTCCGGCTGCGTGGGACTGCAGGCCGCCAACAGGGCGACGAGCATGGAAGCCTTAAGGCAATGAAAAGCAAGGTTCTTTTGGGGAACAAGGGGCATGTCGCCTCGCAGGGGTGATAGGGCGGGGAAGGAAAGCCCATCCTGCCAGAAAAGCGCATTTAACGAAAAATTATTTTTCGCCAGCCTAAACTCGCGCTGCAATCACGATTTTTGACCTGTCTTTCAGCTCGTTATGAACAGCGCACCCCCGCAGCCCACCGCAGCCTCCTCCAATGTTCTTCAGGATCTGCCGCGGCTCATCGAGAGAATGCATCGACGTTTCCTCGACGTCGTGCGTATCGAACTCGCGCGCCAGGGTATCAACGATATCAGCCCCGTTCAGGTTATGATGCTGGCCAATATTGGCGACGAGGAAATATCTGTGCGTGACCTCATTGAACGCGGCTATTATCTCGGTTCCAACGCGTCATACAATCTCAAAAATCTTGTCGAGGGCGGTTATGTTGATCGGCAAGCCTCCGAGCGCGATCGCCGCGCCGCAAGGCTCAAGCTGTCGGCCAAAGGCCGACTTATTCTTGATGCGCTCACGCGGCTTAATGTTCAGATGGCCGAGCCCTTGCTAAAACAGGATACGGATCTCGGGGATTTCGAGACGGCCTATCGCATGCTGCGCCGGCTCGAGCGCCGCTGGTCCGATTCAGTGCGCTTCGCCGGCGCGCCTGTCGAGGCCGAGTTCTAAACTGAAAAGTCGAAGGTTGCTCAGCCGAGACTGGGTCTATGCTTGCTGAATCCGGGGCGCGCCAAAATGACTGTCGCGCCGATTTGCGCACCGACGAGCTGCGTGCCCACATATTCGGCCAAGACCTTTTGGCCGCGCAGGGGCCGCTGCGAAACTTTACGCATGTTCACGGCGTCGATTTTAGGAATCCGAAGCTCGCCGTCGGCGTCCGGCGTTTGATAGAGCACCCGCATGTAGAGCGAACGCGGATCATCCTTTATTGCCGTGAGCTTGCCCTTCAATTGTACGTTGACTGGGTTCATGGCGAGAGCCTGTATTGAAGCGGAAATCTTTGTGCCGAACTTGGCCGCTATGACTTCACACGATTAGCTCTGGACGTCTAAGGTTACAACAATGATATATAAATTAGGCGCAGTGCGCTAAATTCGGGTAACTTCCTGCCCAGTTTCGGGCCGGCTTTAAACGCCCTCAGAAATTTTCCAACTCATTTTGACAAAAGACGTTTCTTTAGCCTATCTTGCCACCATGAAAACCCGGGGTGTCCCGCGCGGTCAAACGACCAAGCAGGGCTGAGATTATACCCGTTGAACCTGATCCGGCTCATACCGGCGAAGGGAGAGGATGATCGTGAACGAGACTCTAGCCCAATACAGGGCTGCGGCCGCGATGCGGCCCCAGGCCCCGTTACCTACCCCGTTGCCGACCCAATTGTCGAGCCCCTCGACCCTGGCCATCAATAAATCTTTCTTCGTCTCGCCGCCGGGCGCGGGCCGCAAGATCACGGCCGGGTTTTCCTGGATGCAGCGCATCGGCAAATCCGCCAGCATGGATGTGTGGTTCCCCGAGATCTTGCGGCGCGAACTCGAGGCTTTTATCCGCGAGGGGGGCGTTCCGAATGCGTCGCATTTTCCTGGGCAATGGGCGGCCGTGCGTCAGTTTGAGCTCTTACAGGAAGCCGGCAATTACAAGATTTATGACATGGACGCTGAATATATGACGCGCACGCTTGTGGATCTGTCCCGCAATATGCGCGCCGGGGGCTACCGCGTCACGGTCGCCACGATTGGTAGCTATGATGACGATCATACGGCCGGCGACGAGCTCGAGATTTTAGATCAGCGCCTGCAGGATCGCATCGCCCGCCTTACACACATGCTTTACTTGGAAGAGCAGAGCGCGGCCGTTAATAAGGCGATCGATCGCGTGATTGCGGATGAGCGCTGGGATTACCAGACGGCGCTGCCGCATGTGGGATTGACCGTGAACGCCCGCAATCTCTTTGCCAGCCTGACATCGAAAACCACGCCCTCCGAAGCCGGGCGTAAACATAAGCTTATAGGTCATTTTTTCGACATTCTAAGTTTGCTGCCGCAAAAGCATATCATCCATGACACAGCCATTGGCTTGCAGCTGCCCGAATCCATAGCCGAGCACGAATGGATCTATCTGGCTGAGGGTGAGATGACGTTGCGCGCTTTCAACGTCCTGCTCGGCGATCTGTTTCGCCCATTTGATAAGGTCTCGATGGCAGGTATCGACGGTCGCGCCGACGCAAGTGCGGAAGTTAAATCCACAGTGCAGCACATGCGCGGCTACGGCGATCGCTTAACAGACGACTCAGACAAATTCTACCGCGATGCCGCGCGTTACGCGCTGCAGTGAAGCGAGATCAAAGTTTTTTGTGCAGACCCGCGCGCTTGGCGGAAGAGATAGGTTGGGGCGCCGCCGGACGTTCCCGGCCCGTCAGGTCGTCATAACCCCAGACGACGACTTCTTTGCCACCCTGGACGACGCCTCCGACGGCACCGCCGGCCACCCAGCCACCCAAATCGGCCGGTATGACAACGAGGACATCGCCGATTTTTTCAGCCGTGCGCATGATTTTGGACCGCGGCGAAAGATGATGTGAGACGTTCGAGAGCCAGTTTTCGACGCCATCGATCGAGTGTTTGGCATGCGAGCCTTGGGACATGGCCGACCAAACGGTCGACTGCGGCTCCACGATCGCCTTAAAGGGCGCGTAAAGAGCGCCAAAACTCACGCCGGCCAGGAGGGAGGTGGCGGCTGTGCGAAAAGCCAGCCGAACCGGGTGCAAAGCGATGTCCTTAATTTTAGCGCCAAAATCCATTTTATGCCTCGCAAAGTTTATAAGCGTCGCGTCTTCGGCACAGTCAATCACCGTGCTAACGCCCTTTTTGATTAATAGCTTGGTATAAGAAACAGCGCCCGAGCGGTCAAGCCTCGAATTTAGTTTCAAGGCTTCTGTAAAGCGCTGTTCCACGCTCAAGGGCGCAAGAGGGCACTCCAACGGGGCGCGCGCTCAACGAGACTTCAGGAATCCAGCGCGGTTGTTTCGGGCTTTGTGTCGATAGCCGTTAGGGTGACACCGGCTTCGGTCAGTTTGGTGAGGCCGATTTCGATACTTTTTTTCCACTTGTTTTTAAGCTTGGCGTAGCGGCGCATCGCCCCCACGGGCACAAAAACCTCTTTAAGGCGCAACTCGCCAATTAATCCCGCGCAGACGGCGCAAGGCTCGAGCGTTACATAGAGCTTAGCGCCCTTGAGGTCGGCTCGTTTTCGCACAGCGGCAGCGATAACGAATTGCTCGGCGCAATTCATCCAAAGAGATTTAACCCCATCGACATACCGCTCGGGCCGGCGCTTATCCACGCCATGGGCAAACCGATTGGCCGCTGCGGCAATGAGAGCCCCTCTATTATCGACCAGAACGGCACCGACTTTGACTGTCGGATGGGGGCTGCCGCCAGCGCTTACTGGTTTCACCGCCGTCGCTTCGGCCCTAGCCAGCCAGTGGCGGTGTTGGGCCAGCGGATCGGGCCTTTTACGGCGGCTCTGGGCAGGGGTTGGTCTGGACATGGTCAAGCCCTTGTTTAGGGCCGGGTATTGTGGCGGACGGGGTTTACGAAACAGTTAAATTCGGGCTATTTCTTGGCTTGGCTGCCCGTCGTGCGCCTTGACTTGCTGAGACAGATAAACCTATAAATCCGGCCTGACCGGACTTTGGGCCTGTCAATTCGACCCACTTTATAAGAAGGCCGGAGAGATCTCCGCGAAAAGCAATGGCACGTGTATGCACCGTCAGCGGCAAAAAGCCCAGTTTTGGCAATAATGTGAGCCATGCCAATAACAAGACGCGGCGCCGTTTTCAGCCCAACATCCAGCATTGCTCCTTTCCCTCGGAAGCGCTCGGCAAGATGATCTCATTGCGCGTCACCGCCCATGGTATCCGCACAATCGAGCATAAGGGCGGTCTTGACGCCTGGCTTTTGAACACGCGTGATAGCCGCCTCAGCGAGCCCGCACTCAAGATCAAAAAGCAACTCCTTAAGGCCCAAAGCCGTAAAAAAGCGGCTTGAGACATCCGCTTTTCTGTTGCGGTAGGCGTATAGATAAAGGTTAGGCATCGCGGTGTCAGCGTCCCCTGCACCTCCCGCATCGTCCGCATCTTCCGCCGTGTCGGCATCGTCGGCATCCGACCTCCTATCACAAACCATCGATGCCTATATCGGCTGGCTTACCGCTTGGCACCGCTTGGCGTTCCCCGAGAAATCCGATCGGGCGCCGGAACTGCCTGACAAGGCGCAACTCGCTTTCAGGGCGTGGCGCAAGGCCGCCTTGCAGAGCTTGCCCGAGGACGAGGCGGGGCTCGACAAGATCGCGGCGCTTCACGAGCAACTCCATACCCTGGCGCGGCTTGTGCTCATAAAGAGCCCGCCCGGGCAGATGGGCGCCCGGCGGGATTACGAAGCCGTCATAGCTAAGTATGAGGAACTGGTGTTTGGCTTGCGGCGCTTCGAGCGCGCCTTTGCGGTCGCAGCCTCCGGGCTTGATAATTTGACCGGACTTCGTTCGCGATCAGGTCTTGCGGACGACTTTGCGCGCGAGCAGGGACGTTTCTTGCGCGGCGGACGGCCCTTCTGCATTGCCTTGATGGACATCGATCACTTCAAGGCTATCAACGATAGCTTTGGCCATGACGCCGGGGACAAGGTTCTCGCTTCTGTGGCCGATTTGGTCAGCCGGGACATGCGCTCTTTCGATGACGCCTACCGTTGGGGCGGCGAAGAGTTTTTGCTCTGCCTCAAAGAAGCGGATAGCGCCACCGGTGCTGCCATTCTCGAGCGTTTGCGCACCAATCTGGCCGTGAAGCCCATTGGGCTCGGGGCTGGCAAAACAGTCCCCGTTACCGCCTCGTTCGGCTTTACGGTCAGCAACGCGAATAGGACGCCTGAGGATCTGATCCGTGCGGCCGACCAGGCGCTTTACAGCGCCAAAAACAGCGGCCGCAACAAGGTCGTTATGACGGCTGACCCACCCGTTTAAGCGCGGCTAAATTCTCGCCCCTTCTCGTGTGAGCGGCAATGTAGAGACCGGAGCCTATGATTACGGTCGAACCCACAACCATCCAAAGCCCTGGCACCTCATGCCATATAAGAAATCCGATCAAGGCGCCGGCAAGCACTTGGGTGTAATGGAACTGGGCGACGGTGGCTGCGGCAGCATATTTGCTGGCAAGCATGCTGCATAGATTGCCAAGAATGCCGAATACACCGCCGGCGCAGAGGATCAGAAAAATACGCAAGCTCATGGGTTCACTGTCGATGAGCAACCAGACACCACAGACAAGGGTTTGCATAAGGACAGGAATAAAGACGAGGCTGTCCCCTGTCTCCGATTGCGTCATTTTGCGCAACAACGTCATCTGCGCCGCAAAACAGAAGACGGAGGCCGTGGCCGTCACATAGCCGATCCAGTCGCCATGCAAATTGGCGCCGAAGGGATTGATGGCTACGACGACGCCGGCGAAACCGACGATTATGGCTAAAATCTTTCCGCGCGACGGGTGCTCGTTCAGGAAAATGGCGGCAAGCACGGCGATCATCATGGGTGCGGTAAAAACCGTTATGTAAAAAACGATAAACGGTAAATGTCTAAGCGCTATGACGTTGACCAGGTTGATGGCGAGCGAGAGTAAGGCGCCGATAAGCTGGTAGCGGATGTTTTTTGGCTTCAGATTTCGAACCGTGCCCTGACGCCAGGCTTTCATGCCCATAGCTGCGACGCCGACGAAGCCAAGCACCGCCGTTACCTCATGGGGCGGGAGGGAGGCTTCAGCCGCCAGTTTGATCGCCGTATCAACGAGGACCCAAAGCGTGAAACCAGCGCAGGCAAAAAGGATTGCCCGCAAAGGCGAGGCCGTAGTTTTCACTCGGCGACCCGGACGCGGTTGCGGCCGTCATGCTTGGCCCTGTAAAGTGCCTGGTCGGCGCGGTCCAGAAAACGGTCGATTGACTTATCTTCGGTCATGAAGGTGGCAACCCCGATGCTGACCGTCGTGATTATGGCTTCGCGCTCGGCGATCAAGGGGCGCTCGGCGACGTGGACGCGTAAGCGCTCGGCGGCCGCTTCAGCGGCGGCCCGCGCTGTTTCCGGCATCACAACCGCGAATTCCTCGCCGCCCAGCCGGCCGATAATGTCGGATTGACGGAGACTTTCCAAAGCCCGTTGGACGAAGGCTTTCAGGACTTCGTCCCCCACGGCGTGGCCGTGTGTATCGTTGATCTTCTTAAAATGATCGATATCGATCATCAGGATCGATAAAGGTCGGCCGAAGCGCTGAGCGCGGCCAAGCTCGCGTTCGGCCAGCGAGAAGAAATGGCGGCGGTTGCTGATATCGGTGAGCTCGTCGGTCGTGGCCTGAGAAAAGAGCTTAGCCTCCATATCCTTGCGCAGCGAAATATCGTTCAGCGTCACAAGA
>JALYJG010000121.1 GCA_030775365.1 Pseudomonadota bacterium | reverse complement strand
GAAGTGAGCCGGTTGGTCGCCAAGGTCGACAGTGCTGCGGTGCAGGACGGCTTTCAGCTTTATCTGCACGGCTTCATCGTGACGGATGATGGCCATTGGGCCGTCATTCAGCAGGGCATGAACGATAGACGCAAACAGGCCAGGCGCTATCACTGGCTATCCGAAGGCCTTGAGGATTTCGTCGATCAGCCGCATGCGGCGATCGAAGGCGAGGCTCGCGGGGCGATCATAAATCTCACCGACCGCAAGGCCCAGTCTTCACGGCAAGCGCAACTCGAAATTCTAGCGTCCCTCGGACCTGATGGCATAACGCGTGAGCTCACCAAACTGGAACGAGAAATGCCGGGATCACAGGGACGTCCGCTGGGTCGTTCCTTGAAAGGACCAAGTGATCCCATGGCTTTGGCTGCTGCGCCAGCAAGGCCTGTCCAGACGCTCTTACCACATCTCGCGATGCCCAAGCATCATGAGCTGCGGGCGGGCGATGTCATAATGCGCCGCCTGCACGGTAATTTTGCTGCGGCCGCCGATCGGGGGCCGAAAGATTTCAAGGAGCTGCTCCTCGTGCCGGGCGTCGGCGCGCGCACCGTTCGGGCTCTGGCGATGGTGGCCGAGGTCGTGCATGGCGCACCCTGCCGCTTCACTGACCCGGCGCGTTTTTCGCTTGCCCACGGAGGAAAGGATGGTCATCCCTTTCCGGTTCCGACACGCGTCTATGATCAGACGATCAATGTGATGAAATCGGCCATTCAAAAAGCCAGGCTTGGTCGTGAAGAGGCACTCGACGCCATCCGTCGCCTCGATCAAGAGGCGCGCCGCCTTGAGCGCCACGCATCCGGACCATCGCTTCAGCAAGTCATCGCTCAAGAAAGAGCACAATCTCCCAGTTTTGGCGGCCGCAGTGTTTTCGGATGGGAACAGTGGCCCGGAAGCCAGCCCGACAGCCAATCTGAACAGGGTGATTTGGGCTTTCCATTGCGGGCCAAAGGCCAGTAAGCACTAAAGCCTTTCGTGCGAGGCGGGATATCGCGGCTGAGCGTTAGCCAATAGAGAAAACATCAAAGCCGTTCCTTCCGCGCTGCTTTCGTGTAAACCTTAATCCTTATCTTAGGCCTATCTCATAGCGTACGGGCTGTCATGCGGCGCGTTATCATCGTAGTCATCAGCGGCCTCGTAGCAGCCCTGATATGGTGGCGGTCCCCGGAAGCGGTGTACCGCTTTGCGGGCGTCTCCGGTCCTGCGGCGCCCACAATCATGGTGCCGCCAGTCGCTGCAGATTGGCGGACCTATAGCCAAGGCGGCGACAGCCGTATGGCTCTTTTGCTGACCGACCCGCAATCCGCCTGGACGGGTCTTGCGCATGGGCTGAAATCGATCGGCGTACCCTTCATTATAACGACGGATTATCGGCAAGCTCTGAAGCACAAAGTCATCTATGTCTATCCGAATGTCACCGGGCGAAACCTCTCCCCTGAAGCCCTTGCGTCACTCGCGCGATTCACGAAAGGGGGTGGAACGCTGATCGCGCAGCATGTTTTAGGTGGCGAATTAAAGGATGTTTTAGGCTTCGAGGACGCCACGCCGAGTGCACAGAATATCGAATTGCATTTTGCGGCTTCGACGCCAGCGACCGTTGGTATGACAGCGGAAGAGCGCATCATTCGCATCGGCAGCCGGAAGACGTCTGTCCTCGGCACCTATGCCTACACAAAGCCTTTACAAACGCCTATCGCCACTTATGAGGACGGTACTGCCGCCATTACGCGCAATGGCGCTGGCAACGCTTATGCCTTAGGTGTCGATATCGGTTATTTTCTGCTCCGCGGCTATAACAATCGTCAGCAGGATATAGCGTCCCACTACGTCAATGCGTTCGAGCCGACTTTGGACGTTCTCTTGCGCTGCATAAAAAATATCTACCTTCAGGGCCAAAAAAACGCGGTGACGCTCGCCTCCGTGCCGAACGGCAAACAGCTCGCCGTGCTTCTCACCCATGACATCGATTACACCCGCTCGCTTGTCAATGCGCTCAATTATGCAAGGTATGAACGCGCGCATAACATAACGGCGACTTATTTTATGCAGACGAAATATGTGCGGGACTGGAATGACGATATTTTCTTCACAGCAAAGGGCGTTGAAAATCTCCGCAAATTGCAGGCGCTTGGCATGGAAATCGCCAGCCATTCCGTGTCGCATTCGCGCGCTTTTAGCAAGTTTCCGCTAGGCGACGGGCTTGAGCAGTATCCGTCCTACGTGCCTTTTGTGAAGGATAAACAAACCACGCTGCGCGGCACTATTCTTGGCGAGTTGCGCGTCAGCCGCTTTTTGCTCGAACATTTTCTGCCCAATGAAAAGGTGATCTCGTTTCGGCCCGGCCATCTTTCCAATCCTTACGTGCTGCCCGAAGCGCTCACAGCGACCGGCTTCCATTTCAGCTCCTCCGTAACGGCGGACGATTCTCTAACGCATCTGCCGTTCCAGCTCATGTATAGCCGCAGCGACGAGGCCGAGACCCAGATCTTCGAGTTCCCTGTGACAGTCGAGGATGAGGCGGAAGGACCCATGATCGACCGGTTGCCACAGGCGATAGCCTTGGCGAAAAACCTTGCCCGTTACGGCGGGCTTTTCGACATCCTGATCCATCCCGATATTTTGGGGCAAAAGTTCGAATTCGAGCAGAAATTCGTCGATGCGATGGGCGAGGAAGTCTGGTACGGCTCGCTCGCCCAATTGGGGGCGTGGTGGGCGGCGCGTAATAAAATTGGCCTCGATGTAGCAGCGGCCGGGCGGGATCTTGAAGTTGATCTCTTGGTGCCCGAAGCCGTGCGAGGCCTTACGCTCGACCTGCCGGATGGGATGCGCTTTGTCTCGAGTACGCCTGTCCTGGCCGTCGAACAGCGCGGCAACAGGGCAGTCATCCAAGATCTTTCGGGCGACGCCCGGCTGGTCTTCAGGGCGGCAGAGTAGACGCTGACGAAAAGCCCTTGCGCCGCATGACGCCCCACGCCTTCTTTCCGCGCAGGAATTGCCACCAGCCTATAAGGCGCCAAACGTTATTGAGCTGGCGGTAGCCGAAGTTTTCGAGCACGGCCATAAGCGCCAGAATGCATAAATCAGATGGGCGGGGAACGCGGCACAGTTCCATTTCCTCGAGAATCATGGCGCTTACGCTGATAAAAATGCCGAAAGTCACTGTCACGGCCATATAGGCCAGAAGAAAGGGCAGGCTCAGCATGCCGGCCAAATAGAGCAACGGGATAAAGACATAGCCCAGCACTTCGAGCACCGGTCCAACCACATCGATGAGGCCGATGAGCGGGAAGCCGATCATGCCGATCCGCCCGTAAGCTGGATTGAGGAACATGTCGAAATGCTTGAAGAAGACCTCCAAGGATCCCCGCGCCCACCGCGTGCGCTGCCGCCCCAAAATGTCGACGCTCTCCGGAGCCTCCGTCCAGCATACCGGCTCCGGCACATAACGCATCGCATAGTCCCGCTTTTGCTCGCGCATCAGGCGGTGAATTTTTATGACGATTTCCATATCCTCGCCCACCGTGCCGTGAGAAAAGCCGCCAACCTCGACGGCTATGCTGCGACGGAAAATGCTGAACGCGCCCGAGACGACTGTCAGGACGCCCCAGCGGCTCAGGGCAAGCCGCGCCATAAGAAAGGCGCGAATATATTCCACCGTTTGAACTAAGGGCAAAAACCGGTTCGATAACTGCATGTCATGGATTCGCCCGGCTTTGACAGCTGAGCCATTGACGACCCTGATCGTTCCGCCGACGGCCATCATGCGGCGCGGGTCCTCCATAAACGGGCGCACGGCCCGCAGCAAAGCCTCCGATTCCAAAAGCGAGTCCGCGTCGACGACGCAAAACAGGGGATTGCGCGTAAAATTTATGCCGGCATTGGCGGCGTCGGCCTTCCCGCCACCATTATCCTTGTCGATGACAACCAGACGCGGATAGAAACCGGATCTGTAGATTTGGCGGATCGGCGCATGCGGCACGCTGAATTCGCAAGCCCGCGTCACTGGCTTTAACTGGAAAGCCTCGATCATACGTTCGAGCGTTGCATCCTTTGAGCCATCATTGACGACGACGATTTCGAAATCAGGATATTCGAGTGCGAGCATTGAGCGTATGCTTTGCACGATCCCGGCCTCCTCGTTATGGGCCGGGACGACGAGCGATATCGGCATCGCGACATCCGAGATCAGCAGTTGCCAAGGCGATTCCTTGTCCTCGGCCTGGGAATGATCGCGCAACTCGCGCCAGGCGGCCGGTAGTTGCGCTATGTAAAGTCCTGATTGCAAAAGTCCGGAGATAAAAATGACCCAGGATACAAGAACGACCAAATCGGCATGACTCTCGGCAAAGCCGCGCAGCCCCTCAATTAAGGATGCTATCGTGAGCGCGATCGTTGCGGCTGTCATGGTCGCGAGCTTTCGCGCTCGGCAAGTATTTCGAGCGCGATGTCGCCGCCGGGGCCCTGCGAGCCTGCGATAGCCCCGAGAACGTCCAAGCCTGCGGCGCCGACCTGCCCTAGAGCCTCGGCCGCGCGGTACCGCACCCACCAAACAGAATCGCCAAGCAAATCCATAAGGGCCGGAATGGCCTCCTGAGCATGCAGGGCTCCTGCCGCCTGGGCGGCCGCGGCGCGCACGGCATAATCCGTGCTTCCCAGCGCATCCAATACGGCGGCGTGGCCCCGTTTGTCTCCCAGTCTGCCGAGCGCCGAAAGCGCCTGCGCTCTTATATCCCGCTCGCTGTGACATGCGAGATCGCTGAGACCTGTGACAGCGTCAAGCGAACCGATCGCGGATAAAGCCCGAATAGCCGCCAGGCGCACTTCGACGCTGGCTTCGGATTTTGCCAGAACAAGGAGGTAAGGCACGGCTGTCTCGCGAAACCCTTTGAGGACATCGGCTAGCATCAATGTGTTTCTTTGTTTCGGGGATGAGATCAAACACTCGATAATAGCCGGCAGATGCGCGGGTTCCCGGCGCGAGGCTATACCGCGCAAAGCCGCCATCTGCACGTAGGGATCTGGGTCGCCTATGCAACTGAACAGAAGTTTAAGGCTATCCTCGTCGCCGAAGCGGGCCAGGAGGGCTAGAGCTCGGATGCGTTGCCCGCGCCCGCCGCCCCGCAGCTTGCCCTGCAAGTAAGTTTTGATGCCCCAGCTCTCGAGCAGGGCCATAAGGCGCAGCACGTCCTTGCCGCGTATCAGACGCAGCATATCAAGCGCGATGCCGCAAATGATGGGCTCATCGCCGCGACGGAGAGGTGCGAAACCATCCGCATCGGGTTCGATCGGCGCATTGAGGACGGTGTGCAGGACGAGCGATAATTGGTCACGCCGAAGCGCGGTCCCTTTGTCGGCGCGCCGCCGCACAACGCGCGTCAGAATAAGCCACACCAGCATAATAGCCGCCAGGCCGATCAAGACCAGCGATAGCGCCCATATCGTGCTGAGAAAAATGAGTTCAGAATCGGTGGGTAATTGCGGCATCGATGGCGTGGCGTACATAGGACTGATAACGATCATCCCTAGTATAGCCGAGCCGTACCGTGTTGGCATCATTCACGTCGATGGCGACGCCGCCAAACACACTCTCGGTGCGGATGGTCACACCCGCAACTGTCTCGGGTGCGTCGGCATAGCCGCCATAAAACCGCCAGCCTTCGCTCCATTGACCGTCCAACCGAAGCTGCCAGCCATAGGTCGTCGCGGCGCCACTCTGAAAGACGCTGATAGCCCCGGCACTCAGCGCCCAATTGTCGGCAAATTCAAGGCGCGCGCCTGGGTTGAGGTTTTCGACGTCGGTTGCCGCGTAGTCATCATAGCGCGTGTCCAGCGTTAGCCAGATCACGGAGGGCAGGGTGTCCGTAAGCCGCACATTGCCGCCGCCGGCTATGTGCCAACGCGGCCGAAATACAGGATCGGGCGAGGTGCCGGCATAGAGGTAGCCGTTGAGAAAAGGGGTGAAACGCTGATCGGCTCCGATCTCATAATAGTCATCGGTTTGCTCAAACTGATGATACCGTTGAGCGACAGCGTGCACGGATGTGCCTGTGTCGCTGAACAGGCGCGTGAGCTGCAGAAATTCATTATCCCAGTTTGTTTGGGGCGCGCGCTCAAAGGTGCTGAACGTCCCACCTAAATCGGCTTGCCATTTATAGCCCTCAATTGAGCGCCTCGCCTTGTTGATGAGATCGAGGCCTTCGGTGGCGTCACTGTAAGTCGGCGCAACCGCCAAGGCTGCCTTGAAGTTTGCGGTGGCACCGTCGAGCTTTGTTTCGGCATAATACATATAGCCTTGCGCCACAAGAATATCGGCATTGCCCGGCTCCTTCTGCAGCAACGCCGCGAAGAGCTGTTCCGCCTCGCTGTAGTTCTTCTGCCAGCCATAGATTTGCGCCTGCAAAAGGCCTGCTTCCGAATCGTTTGGATCCTTTTGCAGCACGTGGTCCAGGTTGAGGAGGGCTGCTGTATAGTCGCCTCGCCCGGCCTCCGTGCGTGCCGCATCGAGCGGTGTTCCGGCCCATACCTTTTGGGTCATGAGCAGCGTCAGCAAAAGAAGGCCGATATATCTCATGCGTCGG
>JALYJG010000120.1 GCA_030775365.1 Pseudomonadota bacterium | reverse complement strand
ACGAGCAACACCGGAGCAGTCAGACCCGCCGTCGTTATGACGAATGGCGATGGCAATGGCCAAATCGACTTCGCGTATGACACTTTTGCGGACGGCCAGAACCAGAATGACGAAGTATCCAATTTGTTTATAATGCTGCAGGTGGCTGGGCTATCCAACGTCACGCTCTCGCAGACCCCATGGGCAACAACACTCGTGGGTTATAACAGTTTTTTCCCGCCCGCAAACGCCGGTACGGGCAGTGGCATCATGGCCTTTTGGTTTAACGACTCTAATTACTGGTATGTAGGCGTTACAGCAGGCCCAGCTACCAACTGTCTCAATGACGCTGGGGTGGCCACCACGGGTTGTGTTACCGATTCAACATTTACTCCGAGCGAGGCCTTTGCGATTGACAGTAAAATCGACGATGGCAATCCCACACGCGGGACCGTTAAGGCTTATTGGGGCGTTACATCGTCAGCGCAATTAGCTCCTACCTCAGGCGTGAACGTGCAAAATCCCGGTGCAGCGCTGTGCGCCAATACGAGTTCCACCTACAATTTGGCTGGTTCCTACGCGACGATTCCGTTATGCCAATTGATGATTCGGATGCAGTAGCGGTTAAAAAGAGTCGCATTGTAAAAAGCTACCGTCGGATGTCACGCCGGGTGACGCTCTTTTTATCGATCATCAGGGAGGCTGTAGCGACCCGCTGGCTGTGGCGTTGCGGCCGATGTCTCGGGCATATCTAACATTATCGACGCAAATGTTTGCGTGCTAAGGGCTCCGCCCTCGCGCCCGTCAAGGAACCCGCCCTAAAGGGTTTTGGCTCCCCCGCATTTTGCGAAGGCGGCAAAATGCGGCCCCCCCAAAAAAGCTGTGAGCAGCTTCAGAACCCTTGACCGTTGCTACCCCGCACTCGGCGTGAGCCAAGGGTTGATATACATCAACCCAATTCCAAACGCAGCCTTGAATCCCATCAGCAACCCCGTTAATAAAGGAATACATATGCAAACACGTACCGAAGCCACTGACAAACCGCCGCCGCGTGACTACCGCCAGGAAGTTACTAACGACATCATTCGCCTGTTAGAAGCGGGCACGGCACCATGGCAGAAGCCCTGGGAGGGCGGCAGCCAAATGCCGATGAACCCCACGACCGGCAAATCCTACCGGGGCGGCAACGTCCTGGCGTTGATGATTTCCGGGATGCGCAAGGGGTACGGCGACCCGCGATGGATGACCTATAAGCAGGCCTCCGATAAGGGCTGGCAAGTGCGCAAGGGCGAAAAAGGCACCCAGATTGAATTCTGGGAAGCCAAGCCCGGCAGCAAAGCCGAAACCGAGGAGGACGACGACAAGCGCGGCCGTCTGATTCACCGGGTCTACACCGTCTTCAACGCGCAGCAAATCGACGGCATACCGGCTATTGCAATCGAGCCGCGCAAAAGCTTCGAAGTCATTGAAGAAGGCGAGCACATTCTGGCGAACTCCGGGGCCGATATTCGCCACGGCGGCGACCGCGCTTATTACAGCCGCCGTACCGACCATGTACAGCTTCCGCCGCAGGAATGCTTCACCGATGCACCCGCCTATTACGGCACCGCCTGCCACGAGCTGGCCCACTGGAGCGGGCACCCTGCCAGGCTGAATCGTCCCACGCTTACCGAATCCTATCGCTTCGGCGACCAGCAATACGCGAAAGAAGAACTGGTAGCAGACCTCGCATCCTGCTTTATGGCCGCTGAGAAAGGCATTCCGTACAACCCGGCGCAAACAGCGGCGTATGTAGGTTCCTGGGTTAAGGCCCTCAAGGACGACAAGAACGAAATCTTCCGCGCCGCCAGCGCTGCCTCGAAAGCCGCTGACTACGTGCTGGGGTTAAACCGTGAGAACGAACTCCCGGCCGAGAAGGCAAACACTCCTATTGGTCCTGCAACGGAGCGTCTTCTGAAGGAACCCCCCACTCCAAAGAAGGAGTTGTAAATCCCGGCTCCGCCTCTTCATCCTCGAATCCCGAACCCGCGAGCCGCTCACCACCGATATCATCGAGCGCCTGTTTCAGCAGAGTTTCTTGTGGTAATTTCGCTGGCCTGATTCTCATACGGGCTGAATCTATCAGATACCACTGCAAGAATCATCCTCAAATTGGGTCGCGCTTCCGGCCTTGCGCGACGTGCAAGCCTACCTAGACGCGCTTGAGGCCCGCGTACCCGAAGAGGACAAGCAGCCGCGCCGTCCCACGCCAGCGCTGATTTCCGTCACCGACCCGCAGGCGGCGCGGAGCCAAAAGGGTTGAAATTGTAACGCGGCCAGACTTGCCATTCCGGTTTACGCGACTTTCTTGATGTATGCACGGGAGGATACGCGCGTACTGCTTTACCCGCTCACCCATGCCTGCGCGTGTTGAAACAGCGCCGCGATTTCGGCTTCCGTAGGCTTCTGCTTCGATTGAAACCTTATCGTCTGATAGCTGGCCGCTTTGGTAATCGCGTCTCGCTGCCGGTCTGCGCTGGCCCTGTGGGTGCGGTCGTCAAGCTCCACCAGTGCCACCACACTGAGCGTGTGGCGGTCGCATACGACGAAATCGGAAATCTTCCTGTCGAACTTCGCCCGCACAGACCACCGGGCATTGGAGGAAAGCCTGCCGTCATCGGTAATGAAGGCTGCGAAGGACACTTGCGGAAAAACCTCATAGGCGGGCAACGCGCGTTTCAGGCGGCGGAAAAACTCAGCTTCATTTGCTGTGAGGAGCGGCTTTTTGTGGATATGAGACAGCCACGAATTCCCCCGGCGACGGAACAGAAGTGCTACCGCAAGGAGCGCAGCCAATGTAAAAACGATTGCGGCCGGTCGGTCAGCCAGAAATAGGTAAAAGGCGGGCATATCCGGTTTTTAGCGCCCTCGTTTGCGAGGAGCAAGCGCGGTGAGCGAGGGAAGGCGGTTTGGCACGTCTACACGTTGTCAAACCATGCGTCATCGATTCTGACGACCTCGACTGTCTCGATCCCTACTCCCAGTTTCAACTCCTTGAGCTTGCTTGCCAACTCGTCTCCGTCGAGTAGGTCAATCGGAGGTGCACCGTCCCGCGTAGCTTCTTTGACGGCAGCGGGGGTGAAAGTTCCCGTCGTAATAAACAATCCTTTATCGGCACGGCCGACCATAGCGCCGCGAAAGTCCCTTATATCGCCAGGGCCGACCGCGCCCTTGTATCTCTTGCATTGAAAAAGGACGTGGAAGCTCATCAATCCGTGAATGCGGGCGATGCCACGGCCGTCGATTCCGCCATCACCGCTTCGACCGGTAACTTCAACGCGGATAAAGCCGGATTCTCTCAATACACGCTGCATCAGTCGTTCGAACCCTGCCGGGCTCAGTTTCTCGGTAAGCAGACGGTAGAGCCGTTGTTTCCATTCCTGCTCTTCCGGCACGTCGGGAGGCGGCACATCACCGCCTTCCTTGGTCGGTCCCTCCTTCTTGCCCAGTGCTTTTACGGCCTTGACTACTTCCTGCGGATTAACCTCCTTGGCCTGTTTCGCCTGCGGGGTCAGCGCCCATATGCCGCGACTGGAATTCTCCAATAACCCGTATTTCTTCAGGTAGGTGCGTGCCCACGCAAGCCTATAACCCACCTCGGTCTGATTGCTCTTATCCGGGTCGTGCGGCATGGCGACGACCTCATCGGGAAGTTGCTCCAGTTCCACGACCTTGTCGTACATTTCCTCAATTGAGCCAGACCCGCCGAGCGTCCGGAGCGCCAGCAGCAGGGGATTTATAAGCTGATCAAACGTCGGAAGTTTTGCTGGCGTCAGTTTTATCGGAGGCATTCGGTCACCGCTTTTGCCAGCTCTTCTACATGGATCGGCGTAGGGCCGTCCGTCTTCATCTTCCAGACTGTGTAGCCGCCTTTTATCACCTTTCCGCGTAGTTGCGTTTGCTTGCCCTCCGTTATAAAACGGACCTGCAGTTTCGTCTTTCCATCTTCTTTGATATCGAACAATTTCCGCGCTACGGCATCAGACAGCAAGTGCCCGCCCTTTGTGTCGAGGCAGAACACGTTACTCTTTTTCCATACGATGAAATCAGGGTAAAATGCCGCCGTTTCGCCTTCCGAGAGCAGGGGTATGAAGAAGCCGCCCCCAGAGGGATTGCGATGCCAGACGAGGCCCACTCCGTCTAAGGCGTCGGCGAACACTCGCTCGAATTTATTCGAGAGCTTATATCGCTCATATAGCCCATGGGTAAATGATTTGGCCGCCTTCGGGACGCGCAACGTGCCGAACTTGAACGGCTGCGTACTCTCATAAACCAGATCGGAGTTTTTGTAATAAGCCTCGACTACATCCCGCGCCAGCTTTTCGGTCAGTCTGTCAGCCTTACTCTGTACCTGCACCCGGACATCAAACTTTGGATCTTTCAGCTCGACCACACCCAGAGCGCGGGTTGATCTCAGCTTAATGGCCGTGTTGGCCAGCCATCGCAAGCGCATCGGATTTGTATAACCATCGATCTTCCATTCCGTGGCTCCTGCGTCTTTGCCCAGCTCTTCTAGATCGATAACTTGCGTCGTCCTTTGGGCTTCCCCCAAAGTATTAGGATCACCTTCGACGAAGGTCGGGAAATCGTCAACGATTTCAGCGATCCGCACAGTGGCCGCGTCCGAATTCACGAAAATGTCGTGAAGTTCTACGCTCAGTTCGTCTTTTGGGTGCAGATCTTCTATCCCGCCAGCAGCGCCCCCGAAATTTTCGGTAATTTCTATCGGAGCACCCTGAGCCCGGAGCTTATCTTTCACCTTCACAATGGCTTCAGAGAACACGCTCTGCTTGTCCACACGCAGGAAGAAGTAGGCACTGTTCAACAGCGGGCAATAGTGTGTCGCCCCATACTGGCGCAGTACTCGACCGATAATCTGTTCCACCTGAATCGGCGACCCCATGCTCTTGTCGATGTAGGCAAGGTAGCAAGCTGGATCGTCCCAGCCTTCCTCCAGCGATTTATTGAAGATGATGTGCTGATAGTCTCCGGCTTGAAAATCGTCGAAGTCGTTCTCACCCTTGGAGAAATGATTTACCTCGTCAGGCTTGTTTCCCTCCACGAACGTCAGTTGCGCGTAGATGGCGATATCCTTCGGCGATATACCCTTGCTTTCCACCAGGTAGCGCCAGATCCGAATGGGCGGCGCTGTCCGCAGCAGAAAAGGCTTGCTCCCATCGTCTTTTCCACCGTCGTCCGCGATATTTGTTTTGCAGACGTAAATGGCTTTGGGCCTGAATCCTAACCCCCGATCAATGATTTCGGCGTTTATTACCCCCAATGTGGCAATCAGATCATCGACACATCGTTCCATGGCGGCGGTAGTGCCCTCGAACTCGATGGCTTTTTTAACCAATTGAGCAACGACTACTTCGGCGCTATTGACCGTCGTCGTGATAAATAGTTCCGCATCGGCCTTTCCCTGTTCGTCCAGCGCGTGCAGGGCTTCAAAGGGTGCGTGGTCGGTCGCTTCCTCGACCCAACTCTTGATGTGCTGGATGACGGATTTTTGAAAATTCGCCGGGAGCTTTAGTGTTGCGCTAGCCAGCAGATACGCGTCGGGTTCCAGTTCCGCCAGGAGATCCGTCTGCTGCTCTGAAAGATTATGACCTTCGTCATAGACGATTATCAAGGGACGCCGAGTTCCGGCATGCATGCGCTCGATCAGCCGACTCCACGGCGAGTGCTCGCCAAATTTGTCGTTCCCCGTTTTATAAATTTTCAGCGCCCCGGCTGACTGGTCCTTGTTGTTGAACAGGCCGGTGGTGGTCATCAGCAACAGGGGCGTCGATCCGTCCACAATCAATTCCGGGGTCAGACTCTGAATATTGATAACCCGGAAGCCTTCAATGATGTCGCTATACTTGCCGCCCGCGAAATTATTGTATGTCTGAGCGACGACCGATTTCGCTCTCGACATCCACAGCACAATCGGTTCAACGCCGAAGTGGCCCCGCAGCAACACGGTGCTTTGCGCCAGGATTGGGGTTTTTCCGGCACCTGTGAGCGCCGACAGCGCCTGAAAAAATGGGCGTGGCTTCGTGCCCTTGCGCGGTCGGTCGGGGTGAGTGGCGAAGAATGCATAGCGATCCGCTATGGTTTTAGCGCTTCGGCCCTGGAACACTTTGAGTTCAAACATCCGCGCTTTCCTCGTTGTTAAAGGCGTCGGAACGCGGGTTGAAACCGATGTGTTCAAGTACTTTGTCTGGAATCTTGTAGAATTCGATGCCTGAACCCGTATACGGGGCTATGGATGCGTAGACATGATAATGCGAAGCCAAACTAGCCGTCTTCGCTTCCGCCACTATCGCTCTGAACACCTCACGATTCAGCACAGACGGCTTTTCAGGGGCTTGCCAAACGAGGAAGAAGCCCTCATTTTTCGGGTTAACCGCAAACAAAAAAGGATGAAGGCCGACCGGCAACCTACGCAGATAGGATTTCGCCCGCTCCGCTTTATCCCAATAGCTTGTCAGCAGCAAATCGATCATCTCTTCACGGGCCAGAGCGTTGACCGCTTCGGCGTCGATTTTCTCCCGCTTCAGCTCGACAAAGCGGAAACCCGCATCTGGTACAGGGTCGTGAGGGCCAGATGCCCAG